>DATACE010000319.1:0-8135 GCA_036259215.1 Burkholderiales bacterium
CGAAGTCGATGAGCAGGCCGCAGAAGCCGGTGACCTCGAGGTTGCGCACGTCGCCGAGCACCTCGCGCGCCATGGCGATGCGCTCGGCAAGGGTGAAGAACGTGCGCTTGGGCGTGCTCTCGGCGATGCCGAGGACCAGCGTGCCGAACAGCGCGCTCGCGCGGCGCACGAGCTCCTCGTGCCCGCGCGTGAGCGGGTCGAATGTTCCGGGGTAGATCGCCTTGATCATCGCCTCTCCAGAAGCTGGTAGCTCACCTGTCCGGCGCGCGAGCGCTTGAGCTCGCGCCACGTGGCGTCGGGCTCGCAGGGCGCCGGCGCCTCGACGTACACGCGCGCGCCGGGCGCAAGCCGTGCCGGCAACGCCTCGAGCAGCGCCGGCAGCGCATTCTGCCTGAAGGGCGGGTCGAGGAAAACCACGTCGAACCGTTCGCCGCTGGCGCGCAAGAACCGCAACGCGTCGTCTCGCACCAGCTCGACCTGCGCTGCGCCGATGGCCTGCGCCGTGCTTTCCAGGATCCGGAATACCGCCCGGTCGTTTTCCACCATCACGACGCGCGCGGCCCCGCGCGACGCGGCCTCGAAGCCGAGCGCGCCGCTGCCGGCGTACAGGTCCAGGCAGGCGCGGCCCGAGAGGTCCTGGCCGAGCCAGTTGAACAAGGTTTCGCGAACCCGGTCGGGCGTCGGACGAAGATCCGCCTTCTCGGGCACGGCAATGCGCCTGCCCCGATATTGCCCTGCGATGATCCGGATGCTGCCTTTGTTAGAATGCACGCATTCATGGTAGCGCTCTCCTGGGCCGCGCGCCTCAAGGCAGGTCTTGCGCGCACACGCGATGTCCTCAACACGCCGGTCTCCGAGCTGCTCACGCGCCGCAAGATCGACGAGGCGCTGTTCGAGGAACTGGAGAACGCGCTGCTGCAGGCCGACTGCGGCGTGCCGGCAACCCAGGCGCTGATCGAGGCCATGCGCAAGAAAAAGCTGCCGGATGCAGAAGCCCTCAAGCAGGCGTTGAAGGAGGCGATCGCCGAGCTGCTCGCGCCGCTGGAAAGGACCCTCGACCCCGGCGCCGCCAAGCCCTACGTCATCATGGTGGCCGGGGTAAACGGCTCGGGCAAGACCACTTCCATCGGCAAGCTGGCGAAATGGCTGCAGTCGCAGGGGCGCAGCGTGATCCTTGCCGCCGGGGACACGTTCCGCGCCGCGGCGCGCGAGCAGCTCGTCGTCTGGGGCGCACGCAACAACGTACCCGTGATGGCGCAGGCGTCGGGCGATCCCGGCGCGGTGGTGTTCGACGCGCTCAGCGCGGCGCGCGCCCGGGGCAGCGATGTGCTGATCGCCGATACCGCCGGGCGACTGCCCACGCAGCTGCATCTCATGGAGGAGATCCGCAAGGTGAAGCGCGTCGCTGCCAAGGCGCTGGAGGGAGCGCCGCACGAGATTTTGCTCGTACTGGACGCCAACACAGGTCAGAACTCGCTCGCGCAGGTAAGGGCCTTCGACGAAGCGCTCGGCCTCACCGGCCTGGTGCTTACGAAGCTCGATGGCACGGCGAAAGGAGGCGTGGTGTGCGCCATCGCGCATGCGCGATCCGAGGGCGGCAAAGAGCGGCCAATCCCGGTGCTGTTCGTCGGCGTGGGCGAAGGCATAGACGACTTGCGCCCGTTCGTGGCGCGCGATTTCGCCGAGGCGCTGGTTGGTTAGCTTCTCCGCCGTCGCCAAGCGCTATCCCGGCGGCCAGGAAGCACTGAAGAGCGTCAGCTTTTCCCTGGAGCCGGGCGAGCTCGCTTTCCTTACCGGGCGCTCGGGTGCCGGCAAGTCGACGCTCCTCAAGCTCATCCCGGCGATCGAGCGGCCTTCGGCGGGATCGGTGATCGTCAACGGCCAGAACGTCGCGGCGCTGAAGCGCGGCGCCATCCCGTACCTGCGGCGCAATATCGGCCTGGTATTCCAGGACCAGAAGCTGCTGTACGACCGCAGCGTCTTCGACAACGTGATGCTGCCGCTCGCGTTCTCCGGCCAGGCGCCCCGCGAAGCGGCGCGCCGTGCGCGCGCGGCACTCGACAAGGTGGGGCTTCTCGCGCGCGAGCGCTCCAATCCCATCCAGCTATCGGGCGGCGAGCAGCAGCGCGTGGCGATCGCCCGAGCCGTGGTGAACCGCCCGGCCCTGCTTATCGCCGATGAGCCCACCGCCAACCTCGATGCCGAATCGGCCGCGCGCGTCCTGGAGATTTTCGTCGCTTTCAACCAGGTCGGCGTCACGGTGCTGCTCGCGACGCACGACCAGGCGCTGGTCGAGTGCTATGGCAAGCGGCGCCTGCACCTTGAAGCCGGGCGCATCGAATGAGCGCGTGGCTGCGCCAGCACCGCCAGGCGTTGGGCTCCGCCCTGCGGCGTCTCGGCGTGCTCAACGCGGTGGTCATCGGCGTGGCGCTCTCCCTGCCCGCCGGCGGCTACGCGTTGCTCGACAGCCTGCGCGGCGTGGCCGGGCGCCTGGCGCTAGACACCCAGCTCTCGGTCTTTCTGCATCCCGAGGCCAAGCGCGCCGAGGCCGAGGCGCTCGGCAAGCTGCTGCGCGCCGACGGGCGCATCCTGCGCGTGCGCTTCGTGCCGCGCGACGAAGCGCTGAAGGACCTCGCCGCCGTTCAAGGCATGCCCGAGGTGATCGAGGCGCTGGGGCGCAATCCCCTGCCCGATGCGTTCGTGGTGACCTCGGAGCCGCGCTCGCTAGAGGCGCTGGCCGCGGACCTCGCCCGCCTGCCGCCGGTGGCCCACGTGCAGGCCGACGCGGCATGGGCCCGCCGCCTGGCGGCGCTCGCGGCGATCGGCCGGCTCGCCGTGTGGCTGCTCTCCGCGCTGCTCGGCATCGGCTTGGTGGCGGTGACTTTCAATACCATCCGGCTGCAGATCCTCACCCAGCGCGACGAGATCGAAGTGAGCAAGCTGATCGGCGCGACCGACGCCTTCATCCGGCGGCCCTTCTACTACCTCGGGCTGCTGCAAGGGGTGGTCGGCGGCGCGGTCGCCCTTGCCATCGTTGCCGCCGGGCTGTGGGGGCTCAACCAGGAGGTCGCCGTACTCGCGCAGTCCTATGGCGCCCGCTTCAGCTTTACCTTCCTGTCTCCGGGGGACGCCTCGGCGGTGGTCCTCTTTGCCGGGGTGCTCGGCTGGCTGGGGGCACAGCTGTCGGTAGCGCGCCATTTGCGGGAGATCGAACCAAGGTAAGCACACACTTACTTGTTCAGTGCCGGGGGAACCGGTCCGGCGTTTAGCACTCTAAATCTTAGACTGCTAAACTTCAGGGAGCCAAGGAGGGCCCGCTAACCATGCAAGCAACGCTGCCGCTTCCCGTTCTGGCCTCGATGCCCATGCCCACGGGCAGCCTGGAGGCCTACATCCAGACCGTAAACCGCTTCCCGATCCTGAGCGCGGAAGAGGAACGCTCGCTCGCCTTGCGCTTCCGGGACGACGGCGACCTGGAAGCGGCCCGCGGGCTCGTGCTGTCGCACCTGCGCCTGGTCGTGGCACTGGCGCGCGGCTACCTCGGCTATGGTCTGCCGCACGCGGATTTGATCCAGGAAGGCAACATCGGCCTGATGAAGGCGGTCAAGCGCTTCGACCCGGACCGCGGCGTGCGGCTGGTGTCGTTTGCGATCCACTGGATCAAGGCCGAGATGCACGAGTACATCCTGCGCAACTGGCGCCTGGTGAAGATCGCGACGACCAAGGCGCAGCGCAAGCTGTTCTTCAACCTGCGCTCCATGAAAAGCGGCCTGGCGCCGCTGACCACCGACGACGTGGAGCGCGTGGCGACCGAGCTTCGCGTCAAGCCCGAAGAGGTGGTCGAGATGGAGACGCGGCTTTCTGGACAGGACGTGGCGTTCGAGGCCGAGCACGACGACGAGGACTCGTTCGCACCCGTGAACTACCTCGCCGCAGACCGCGAGGCGGAGCCGCTGCGCATGCTCGAGGCCAAGGAATCCGAAACGCTGCAAGCGAGCGGACTGGAAGCGGCGCTCAACAGCCTGGACTCGCGCAGCCGGCGCATCGTCGAGGCTCGCTGGCTGCAAGAGAAGGATCCGGCCACGCTTCACGATCTCGCCGCCGAATTCAAGGTGTCGGCCGAACGTATTCGCCAGATCGAGGCGAAAGCGCTCGAGAAAATGCGCAAGGCGCTGCCCGCCCCCGCCTAAGCGGTTTCCTTCAGCAAGGTCTTGAGGTCCTCGGCGAGGTCGGAGCCGATGCGCTCGGGCCTCACCAGCAGTCGCAGCCGGCCCTGGGGATCGAGCACGTAGCTCTGGCCGCTGTGGTCGACGCTATACGAGTCGCCGGTCTTGCGCTTTTCGTAGTAGATCTTGAACTCCTGGGCCGTCCTGCGCGTTGCCGCCTCGTCGCCGTACAGTCCAAGGAAACGCGGGTCGAAGGCCGTCACGTATTTCGCCAGCGCTTCGCGTGTGTCGCGCTCGGGATCTACCGTGACGAACAGCACCTGCACCCGCTCGGCGTCCGGGCCGAGCTGCCTCAGGGCCTGGGACAGATCGGCGAGCGTGGTCGGGCAGACGTCCGGGCAATGGGTAAAGCCGAAGAACAGCACCACCGCCTTGCCGCGAAAGTCCTCCAGCGTGCGCCGGCGCCCGGTGTGGTCGGTGAGCTCCAGCGTCTCGCCGTAGTCCACGCCGGTGATATCGGTGCTCTTGAATTGCGGCCCGCCGTCACAGGCGGCGAGCAGCAGGCTAAAGGTGATGATCGACCAGAAGCGCGGCGAATAGAGCGGCAAGATAGACAATGGAATACCGGAAGGTTCTCTGGGCGACAGCGTCGCTGTAGGCGAGATAGATGCGCAGCGCGTAGCCGAGGAAGATGCTCCCCAACACCAGCGCGGCGGCGAAATACGCCAGTCCGCTCATGCGGATGGCGTAGGGGAGCAGGCTCACGGCGAACAGGATCAGGGTGTAGAGCAGCACCTGGAGCCGCGTATACGGCTTGCCGTGGGTCACCGGCAGCATGGGGACGCCCGCCCTCGCGTAATCCTCGGTGCGGTACAGCGCAAGCGACCAGAAGTGCGGCGGGGTCCAGGCGAAGATGATGAGGAACAGCAGCATGGCCTCGATGCTCACTTCCCCGGTGACCGCCGCCCAGCCCAGCACCGGCGGCATGGCGCCCGAGGCGCCGCCGATCACGATGTTTTGCGGCGTGGCCGGCTTGAGCAGCACCGTATACACCACCGCGTAGCCGACGAAGGTGGCCACAGTCAGCCACATGGTGAGCGCATTCACGAACTGCACCAGGATCCACAGGCCCAGCCCGCCCAGCGCGCCGGCGAATATCAGCGTCTGCAGGGGCGTGAGCTCCCCGCGGGGCAGCGGCCGCCAGCGCGTGCGCTTCATCACCGCATCGATCTTTTGCTCGACCAGGCAATTGATGGCCGCGGCGGCGCCGGCTACCAGCGCGATGCCGAGGGTGCCGGCGACCAGCACCGGCAGCGGCACCATCCCGGGGGCGGCGAGAAACATGCCGATCACCGCGGTGAACACGATGAGCGACACGACGCGCGGCTTGGTAAGCGCGAAGAAAGCGCGCAGGTGCTGCGTGAGGCTTTGGGAAAGAACCTGAGTCGTCACCGGCGGGGATAAGCTGCGGACGGCAAAGAGTTTATCCGATCCTCGAGTACTTGAGAAGGCGCTGCAGGTCCTTCAGCATCTTCGATGGATCCGGGTCGCGCGGAAAGCGCATCATGAGGTTGCCGAGCGGGTCGACGAGGTAGATGTGCTCCCTGCGCGCGCCCGGAAACTCCCCCGGCGAGCCTCGGGACAGGTGCGTGCCCTCGATGGCCGCCAGCAGCTCCGGCCGCGGCCGGCCGGCGTCGGTGATAACCCAAAGGCGCTCCACGCGAGCCTGATCCTTGCCTTGCGCGCGCCGCACCTGCCGCATGTAATAGAGCTTCTTCTCGCAGTACGCGTCGCAGGCCGCATCATCGAAGCTGACCATGACCCACTTGCCGCGCAATGCGGGCAGCGGCGCTCCGGAAACCGCTTGCGGCGGGACGAGCTCCCCGTAATTTCCCGCGGCGCCCGGCGCCCAGCCGAAATACCACGCCGCCCACCCGAGCACGAAGGGCGCGGCGCAGGCGAGGAAAACCCCAAGCAGCTTAGCGCGGGCGGGCACGGCGGATGGACAGGACGATGAGCAGAACAACGGCGAGGACGGCGAGCGAATACCACTGCAAGGCGTAGCTCGCGTGCTTCTCGGCCCCGGCATCCGGGCGGGGCCAGTCCCGCACCAGGCCGTCGTCGGCCGGCGAATACTGCTGGATAAAGACCGGTTGCAGGCGCAGTCCGGTTTCGCGGGCGAAAGCATCGATGTCGATGTTCTGCCGCACCTTTCCTGCGGATGCCGGCCCCGGCTCGAGGGCGTGCGGCAGCCGGGCAAGCGCCAGTCCCTCGATCCTGGTGATGCCGGCCGGAACCGGCACTTTCGGCAATTCCTCGCGCGTGCGGCCCCCGGCCACCCAGCCGCGGTTGACCAGCACGTGCATGCCGTCGAGCTTGAGGGGCGTCACGACTTCATAGCCGGCGCGGCCGCGACGCAGCTTGTTGTCGAGGAATACGGTGTACTCATCAATCAAGCGGCCTTTTGCCGCAACCCTTTTCAGGACCAGCGATTGCGAATTCGCAGCTCGGGAAGAAATCTCCACCGGCGCACTGGCCAAGGCCTGCGCCAGCTGCGCGTCGAGCGAGCGCTTCTCCTCGGCGCGGCCAGCCTGCCAGTTGCCCAGCGCGATGCCGGCGATGCATGCCGCCGCGGCGAGCGCCACCGCCCAGAGACGCGGACGGAAAGAGTATCCTGACACCATGCGCTACGTCGTGATCGCGATGCTGCTCGCCATCGTCGCCAGCCTCGGCTCCGCGGCGATGTTCATGCTGCGCGGCCGCGGCGATTCCCGGCGCATGGCGAAGGCCCTGGCGCTGCGCGTGGGCCTTTCCGTGACGCTGTTCCTGCTGCTGATGGCCGGCTACTTCTTCGGCTTTTTCCAGCCGGGGAAGCTGTAGTTAGCGCGGGCCTTAGCGCTTCTATAGCCAGTAGACGAAGATGAACAGGCCGAGCCACACCACGTCGACGAAGTGCCAATACCAGGCCACGCCTTCGAAGGCGAAGTGGTGCTCCGGCGTGAAGTGGCCTTTGAGGCAGCGGAACCAGATTACGGTCAGCATGATGGCGCCGACGGTGACGTGGAAACCGTGGAAGCCCGTCAGCATGAAGAAAGTCGAGCCGTACACGCCGGTGGAGAGCTTCAGGTTCAGGTCGCTGTAGGCGTGGCCGTACTCGTAGGCCTGCACGCCGAGGAACGTCGCGCCCAGCAGCACCGTGAGGCCCAGCCAGACGAGGAGCTTCGGGCGGTCGTTGCGCAGAAGCGCCCACTGCGCGAAGGTCACGGTGACTCCGGAAGTGAGCAGGAGCGCGGTGTTGAGCGCCGGCAGTCCCCAGGCCCCCATCGTCTGGAAGCTCTCGATGAAGCCCGGCCCGGCGGAGGGCCAGTGGCCGGCGAAACCCGGCCAGACCAGCGCCTGGCTCTCGAGGGTGGCGAGGTCCGGCACCGAGTAGATGCGCGCCCAGAAGAGGGCGCCGAAGAACGCGGCGAAGAACATCACCTCCGAGAAGATGAACAGGCTCATCCCCCAGCGGAAGGACACGTCCTCCCAAGGGCCGTACTTGCCGGCTTCCGACTCGCTTATCACATCGCCGAACCAGCGCACCATCATGTAGATGAGGAGCAGCAGGCCGGCGCCGATCGAGAACCAGCCGCCCATCATGCTGTTGAAGACGAACACCGCGCCAAGCGCCATGAGGAAGAGCGACGCCGAGCCCATGATCGGCCAGGGCATCGGCGAGGGCACCGAATAGTGCTGCTGGCGGCCGGTGTCGGACGCGCTATGGGATGCGCTGTGCGCCATTTTGCTTTTCTCCCTTCAGCTGGTGACGATGCGGACCACCGTCAGCAGCGTGACGATGAACAGGATGACGAACGCCACGGCCGCGATGGCGAGAGGGATCGGCTTGAGCGGGCTCTGCTCCGCATCGGCGCGGCGCCGGATGCCGAGCGCGCCCCAAAGCACCGTCTTGATGGTTTCCATCAGGAC
>DATACE010000320.1:0-5550 GCA_036259215.1 Burkholderiales bacterium
GGGTCGAGCACGAAACCGGTTATGCGCGCCCGATCTAGCCGTGGCTTCACGCTATTCGAGATCGTGCTGCTCATCGCCGTGGTGGCGGCGGCGCTGGTTGGCGTGCTGCTGGTTTTCCAGAGCACCGTCGCATCGAGCGCCGACGCGCAGGTGCGCAAGCAGGCCCTGGCGATCGTCGAAGCGGTGCTGGAGTAGGTGCTGCTCGCCTCCTACGATCCCCTGCCGGGCACCGGCTCGCGCGCCGACTTCGACGACATCCAGGACTACCACGGCTATACCACCGGGGCCGGCGGCATGCGGGACATCGAGAACAACCTGGTGCCTGGGCTGGGGAGCTACAACGCCACGGTGACCGTGGCCGCCGCCACGCCGCTCAACGACACCAGCGGCACCCAGCCGGTGAACGAGGCGCGGCGCATCACGGTCACGGTGACGGTGGCGGGGCTGTCCGACTTCACCGTGCGGCTGGACGGCTGGCGAGTGAACTACACCCCGCCATGAAACGCGCCGCCGGCGTCACCCTAATCGAGCTGGTTGTGACCATCCTGCTGCTGGGGATCCTGGCGGCGCTCGCCGCGGTGTACATCGCGCCGGCAATCAACGCCTACTTCGCGGCCCAGCGGCGCGCGGAGATGGCCGACGTCGCCGACACCGCGCTGCGGCGCATGACGAGCGAGGTGCGCCTCGCGCTGCCCAACAGCGCCCGCGTCGACCCCACGCACCGGTTCCTCGAGATCCTGCTCACGAGAAACGGCGGGCGTTACCGGGCGGCCAACGACGACAACCCGGTGACCACCGAAGACCCGCTCGACTTTACCGGCGATACGCTCTTCGACACGCTGGGCCCGCTGCCCGCCGGCACCTTCCAGCAGGTCCTGCCGGGTCACTTCGTGGTAATCCACAATCTGGGCATCGCAGGGGCCGATGCCTACGACACCGCGGCGGCCGATCCGAACATCCGCGCCATCCAGGCGATCGGCCCGGGGCCGCTGGCCAACGAGGTGCGCATAACGCTGGCGGCGAACACGCGCTTTCCGCTGGAGTCGCCGGGAAAGCGGTTTTTCGTGGTGGAGGGCCCAGTCACGTACGCCTGCGCGGGCAACCGGCTGCTGCGCTGGAGCGGCTACGCCATCCAGCTTGCCCAGCCGACGGCGCTTCCCGGGGGCGCAGCGGAGGCGGTGCTAGCCGATAACGTGTCCACCTGCCGGTTGGACTTTGTCGCTTTGCCGCTGGTTGCCCGCGGCCTGGTGGCGGTGAGCCTGACGCTCTCGCGGGCCGGCGAGGACGTCACGCTGTACTACGAAGCGCACGTCAACAATGTGCCCTGAGCGCGGTTTCGCCACCGTCACGGTAATCGCGCTGCTCGCCATGCTGGCGATCTTCGGCGTCGCCCTGGTAGTCATCTCTACTGGTCAGCAGGTCGGCGCCACGCTGGATGTACAGGGAGTACGTGCTTACCACGCGGCCCGCGGGGGACTAGAGTGGGGGATGGCGCACATACTGCGCCCCGGTGGCGGATGCGTGGGCATCCATGGCCGCACCCTGGTCTATGGCGATAACCTCGCCGGCTTCCGGGTGACGCTCGGGTGCACCTCGACCGTGCACCGGGAAGCGGGCACTGACCTCAATATCTTTCAGGTTACGGCGACCGCGTGTAACGACAACGCCTGTCCCACGGCCATCGTGCCGCCGCCGCTGGGCTATGTCCAACGCCAGCTCCGGGTAACGCTTGGGGATAGCTGATCTAGATCAAAAACCGATTTGACAACAATAGGTTACTATATTAACTTCAAGTAATGAATTGAATAAAGGTCGCGCCGGGGATGTTGGGTTGGCTTAAGCGGGGGGGAAACACGCAGGGATGGCTCGCCGTGTCCATCGACGAAGCCGGGCTTGCGTTTGCGCACGCACGCCGCGTGCGCGGCGCCAAAGCGCACGTCGACAGCTATGCCGTAGACCGCAATAAGCGCGACCTCGCCCCGGGCGTTCATTGCACCACGCTGCTGCGCGCCGGCGAGTATGACCTGATGATGGTCGAAGCGCCGAACGTGCCGCGCGCGGAGATGAAGAACGCCTTGCGCTGGAAGGTGAAGGACATGGTGGACTATCCGATCACCGAGGCCACCGTGGATTTCCTCGAGATTCCGCCGGAGCCCGGCGCCGCCGCGGGCCGCATCCAGCAGCTCTACGCCATCCTCGCCAAAAACGAGTTGGTGCAGGAGCGCATCGAGCAGTTCGAGCGCGCCGGCATACCGCTGCGGGTGATCGAAGTGCCCGAGACCGCGCAGCGCAATATCGCGGTGCTGTATGAAGACGCCGAACGCGGCGTGGCACTGGCGTACTTCGGCCCGGACGCCGGGCTGCTCACCATTACGCACCGCGGCGAGCTGTACCTCTCCCGCCGCCTCGACGTGGGCGTGGAGGCGCTGGCGAACGACCCGGACGGCGAAGACGGCGGGCCGCTGGAGCGCGTGGCGCTCGAGATCCAGCGCACGCTGGATCATTTCGAGCGCCAGTTCCGGCACGTTGCCGTCGGCAAGCTGCTGCTCGCGCCGACCGGCCGCCCCACGCGCCTGCCCGAGATCCTGCGCGCGCGCTTCGAGCTGCGCGTGGAGTCCATCGACCTCACCGAGGTGCTCGCGTTCAGCGGCGCGGCGCCCGACGGGCCGACGCAGTGGCGCCTGTTCCACCATTTCGGCGCCGCCCTGCGCGAAGGCGCGGCATGAGCCAGCAGATCAACCTGTTCGATGCGCGCTTCCAGCGGCAGAAGCGGCATTTTTCGGCCGCGACGCTGGCGGCGACGCTCGCCGCGGTGCTGGTCCTCGCCCTGGCCATCCAGCAGCTGTACGCCTACCAGAGCCGCAGCCTGCAGGCCTCGGTCGCGCAAACCGACGCGCGCGTGGCGCAGCTGCGCGACCAGGTGGCGCGCTTTGCCCGCGAGTTCGGCGCCCAGGGCGGCAGCACTGCGCTCGCCGACGAGATCGCCCGCACCGAAGAGGCGCTGCGCGTGCGCCGCGGCCTGCTTGCCAGCATGCAGACCGGGGCGGGGACTGCGGAAGGCTTCTCGGCTTACCTCGCGGCGCTCGCGCGCCGCACCACCCAGGGCGTGTGGCTCACGGGCATCGACATCGACGGCAGCCTTGTGATCAAGGGCCGTGCGCTCGACGGCGAGCGGGTCCCGGCGTACATCCGGCAGCTCAATCGCGAGGAAACCTTCGCCGGCCGCACCGTGAGCGAGCTGCGCATGTCGGCACGGCCCGAGGATGCGCTGGAGTTCTCCTTCAGCATT
Organism: Burkholderiales bacterium; assembly: GCA_036259215.1. Classification (GTDB taxonomy): domain Bacteria; phylum Pseudomonadota; class Gammaproteobacteria; order Burkholderiales; family SG8-39; genus SCGC-AG-212-J23. The sequence continues at coordinate 3,290 of DATACE010000320.1, forward strand.
CCGCTCGGAAAGGATCCGTCGTGAGCGACCTGTGGCGCCGAACCACCACGCGCTTCGATGCGATGAGCCTGCGCGAGCGGCTGATGGTGTCGGCCGCGGCGCTGGTGGCGCTGCTCGCGCTCGCCTACGTATTCATGATCGAGCCCGAGGTCAAGAAGCAGCAGCGCGCAGCCGCCGCGATGCTGCAAAAGCAATCGGAAATGCGCGCGCTGGATGCGCAGCTGCAGGCGCTTCTCGCGGCCCGCGCGCGTGACCCGGACGGCGCCCGGCGCGAGCGGCTGGCGCAGCTTGCCGCGCAAGTAAGCGAGCTCGATGCGCGCATCGCGGCGGAAGAGCGTCGCTTCACCGCACCCTCGCAGATGCGCGGCGTGCTCGAGGAGGTGCTGGGCCGCAGCCGCAACGTCGCGCTGGTCGAGATGAAAACTCTCGCAGTGACGACCCTCTCGCCCAAGGAGTCCAAGGCGGAATCGAAGGCGCGCCTCATTTACCGCCACGGCGTCGAGCTCACCGTGTCCGGGTCCTACCTGGATCTGCTCGCCTACGTGCGCGACCTGGAGACCCTGCCGACCCAGCTTTACTGGGGCGCCCTGAGCCTCGATGCGACCAAGCACCCGAAGCTCGTGATGAAGCTCACGGTGTACACCCTCAGCCCGGAGCGCGCATGGCTGCACGTGTGATGGCGCTTGCCTTGCTCGCGGCGACCGCCGCCTCGGCGCAAGGGCTGTCGGATCCGACGCAACCGCCTTCCGCGCGGCCCGAAGAGCGCCCGAGAAGCGAGGCGCCGGCCTCGCGCCTGCAAAGCGTGCTGCTCTCGCCGGGACGTAAGCTGGCGGTGATCGACGGCCAGACGGTTGCCCTGGGCGGGCGGCTGGGCGACGCGACGGTGGTGGCGATTGCGCCGACGCAGGTAATCCTGCAGACCGGCGGCACTTACCAAACCCTGAAATTGCATCCGGGGATCGAGAAGAAACCATGAAAAGAACAATGGTGTGCATCCTTGCTGCGGTCCTGGGTGCGTGCAGCGCCCCGCCGCGGCAAGAAGGCGTCGACCCGGAGATCCTCGCCGCCGTGGACGCTCGAGCGCCGAGGCAGCCGGCGCCTTCCGCCGCGGTCAACGAGTCGCTGCTGCCGCCGCTACGCATGGAGATGCCGGATCTTTCCGGCCGGCCGCTCGACGGGCGCTTCGACCTCTCGGTAAGCGGCGCGCCCGCCGCGCAGGTATTCATGTCGCTTGCCTCGGGCACGCGCTACAGCATGCTGGTGCACCCGAACGTCTCGGGCACCATCTCCATGAACCTCAAGGACGTGACCCTGCGCGAGGCGCTCGACTCCATCCGCCAGCTCTACGGCTACGAGTACCGCATCGACGGCACGCGCATCTTCGTGCAGCCTGCCGGGCTGCAGTCGCGCATCTTCCAGGTGAACTACCTGCCGGGCCAGCGCCGGGGCTTCAGCGACGTGCGCGTGCAATCCGGCGCGGTCACCGACTCGGGCGTGACCACGGGGTCCACCACCTCGCCGGTTCCCATCACCGGCACCCCGCAGGGCTCGCGTTCGCTCGAGTCGAGCCGCGTCACCACGCAGCAGCAGTCCGATTTCTGGGCGGACCTGCGCGCCGCGCTCCTCACCATCGTCGGCGGCGGCGAGGGCCGCTCGGTCGTGGTGACGCCGCATTCGGGCGTGGTGGTGGTGCGCGCGCTGCCCGGCGAGCTGCGCGCGGTCGACGACTACCTGCGCGCCACGCGCGTCTCGGTCGAGCGCCAGGTGATGCTCGAGGCGAAGATCGTGGAGGTGACGCTGTCCGACAGCTTCCAGTCGGGCATCAACTGGGCGGCGTTCTTCGAGGACCGCTTCTCCGTCGGCCAGGCGGGCAGCGGAACTTTGCTCCAGCCGGGACGCGCGGGGCAGCGGCTGCAGGCGACCGGCGCGAGCATCATCAGTTCGAGTGGTACGGCGACGAGCGTGGCGGGCGGGTCACTCGTGTCTTTCGCCGGCCAGAACCTGATCAACAACAGCAGCACCAACCCGGTGTTCGGGCTGGCGCTCGCCACGCCGAATTTCGCTGCGCTGCTCTCGTTCCTCGAGTCGCAGGGCAATGTGCAGGTGCTGTCCAGCCCGCGCATCGCCACCATCAACAACACCAAGGCGGTGCTGAAGGTCGGCACCGACGAGTTCTTCGTCACCAACGTCAGCACCACGGCGACCACCAGCGGCACCTCGACCACGCAGTCGCCCACCGTCACCGTGCAGCCCTTCTTCTC
>DATACE010000321.1:0-12752 GCA_036259215.1 Burkholderiales bacterium
GCGCCGCGGCTCGCGCAGGACTTCACCGTGGTGGCGACCGACCTGCGCGGCTACGGCGACAGCTCGAAGCCGCGCGGTGCGCCCGACCACGCCAACTACTCGTTCCGGCGCATGGCGCAGGACCAGGTCGAGGTGATGCACGAGCTCGGCTTCGATGAATTTTTCGTCGCCGGCCACGACCGCGGCGCGCGCACCGCATTCCGCCTGGCGCTCGACCATCCCGACAAGGTGCGCAAGGCCGCCTTCCTCGACATCCTGCCCACCCACCACGTCTGGAACGACACCAGCATGGCCTGGGCGATCAACTCCTACCACTGGATGTTCCTCGCACAGCCGTTCGACTTTCCCGAGCGGCTGCTGCGCGGCAACGAGGAGTACTACATCCGCGACAAGCTCATGAAGCAGGGCCTGGGCAAAGGCGGCTTCACCGAAGAGGAGATCCGCGAATACGTGCGCGTGTGCACGCCGGAGAACATCCACGGCGTGTGCGAGGACTACCGCGCCGCCGCCGGCATCGATCTCGAGATGGACACCGAGGATTTCGATGCCGGGCGCAAGATCGCCTGCCCGGTGCTGGTGCTGTGGGGCGAGCTTAGCCACACGGGCAAGCACTACCGCCCGCAGGAAGTGTGGCCGCGTTATTGCTCGAACATCGCGCGCATGCAGGCGCTGCCGTGCGGGCACTATCCGTCGGAGCAGGCGCCGGAGGAGACTTACCGCGAGCTGCGCAGCTTCTTCAGCGGATAGCAGCGTTACGAACGGTAACAGCTCGACACCAATCGTAATGGCGATCGCGGTTCTAATCCGTCAGGTCATCCAATCTTCTGACGGAGTCAGCATGTACAAGCCAATGATCATCGGGATTGCCGTATCCACTGCGCTGCTGGGCGGCTGCGCTTCGCAGGCGCAGCTGGTCGGCGCGGGCACGGGCGCGGCAGTGGGCGCCGCCATCGGCGGCGGCACGCTTGCCACCGTGGCCGGCGGCGTGGTCGGCTACCAGGCGGGCAAGAAATACGACCAGCGCCGGCAGTAGCATTTCCGTCTACTCGCCCCGGCGAAGGACCGAGAGCTCGCGGCTCGCCTTGTCCGTAAGGTGGTAATGCTCGACGGAGTGCGACTCGATAAGCGCTGCATAGCCCGGCGGCAGGAGCGAATCGCGCCAGGACTCGCCGAAGAGCGCTTTCATCGCGCTGAAGCTTGACCAGATCGAGATGAACGCGAAGTCGCGGGCGCCGTCCGCCGCGGGACCCGCCGCAAGGTAACCCAGGAAGCCGGGTTGGGCGCTGACGAGCTCGGCGGAGACGGTGGCGAGCTTCGCGCCGAGCTCGGCCTGCCGGCCCGGCAGGGCGCGCGCCTTGAACAGCCGCAGGATGGGTACGCCGTCGATCAGCTCGTCCATCGGCTCAGAACGGGAACGGCTGCAACGCCGAGACCGATTCGTCCTTTTGCGGGGGGGTGTGGGCCACGTTCATCACCATCGAAACGGTGGTGAAGTAGCCCAGCAGGCCAAGCATGTCGATGATGCCGCTCTCGCCGAACCTGTCGAGCGCCCGCTGGTAGGTGGCGTCGCTCACCCCCTTCGTCCGGGTCAGCTCCTCCCAGAACTCGTAGGCGATCTCCTCGTCCTCGGCCATGCCGATGGGCCGCCGGCCCTCGGCGAGGCTCTCCAGCGTCTGCGGTTGGATGCCGGCCTTCAAGGCGAGCGGCACGTGCACGAACCACTCGAACTGCTGGGTCCAGTGCCGCGAAACCACGCACATCAGAAACTCGTTGATGCGGGGCTCCAGCGAGGTCTTGAACCGCAGGTACTCGCCGACTTTCTGCAGGCGGTCCATGAGCTCGGGGCTTCGCAGGAGCGGAATGAAAGGACCTTTGACGCCGCCTCGCGGCCCGGCGGCGAGCTCGTCGGCCACTTTCTTTTGGGCCTGCGTCATCCGTACCGGTTCGACAGGAGGCATGCGATCTGCCGGAAATGCCGATGGCGCACTCATGGTTTCTTATACCTTGGCGTTGGGTTGAACATCAGGGCAACGACGCTAGCGATCAGAACGGCGAAGGCGATGACCAAGGCCTGCGTGAAGCCATGCGAGCGCTCGACCAGCACGCTGACGAGCACCGGGCCGGCGATCTGGCCCAGCGCGAAGGCCGCCGTCATTGCAGCGATAACCACGCCCGCCGCGGGCCCGGCCACTTCCCGCGCGACCTGAGCTGCGGCCATCGTGACCACCATGAATGTGCCGCCGACCAGAAGCGCCGCGAGCACGATCCCGGTCAGGCCAGGAAGCAGGAGCGGGCTGAGGACGCCGAAGGCCAGGAGCAGGCAACCGGTCATCCATATGCGGCGATGGGTCATCCGGCGGGTGAGTTGAGCGGCAAGCAGCGTCGAGCCGATCGCGGCAAGGCCGAACATGGGCCATGCCCAGCCGAACACCAGAGGGTCGTGGATAACCTGCTTCGCCATCACTGGCACGAAGGTCGCCGGAATGATGTAGCCCAAGCCAAAGGCGCCATAGCAGAGAACCAGCCGGACCGCGTCGCCGGTCCACCGGTAGCGCGGCGGGGCGGCCGTGGCTGCGAAGGTGCGGCTTACTCCGATCACCGGCCAGACGATAAGGGTCGCCGCCAGCCCGAGGACGCCGTGCGCTAACCAGGCTGCGCGGGATCCGGCGCCCGCCGTCATCAACGCCAGGCAGAGGCCCCCGGCCAGCACGATGCCGCAGCCCACGCCGGAGAACAGCATGCCGTTGAGCAGGGGACGACGCAGCGGCGCAAGGCGCTGCACGCACCATGAAGTCACGCCGATCAGCGCCCAGGCGCTCGAGATTCCGGCGACGCCGCGCAGGAGAAGCCACGACACTATGCCGTCCGCCAGCCCCATCGCCAGCGTCGCGACCGAAGTCACCAAGAGCGCGGCCCGAACCGCGTAATCGGGCCGCACGCTGTGCAGCAATGCCCACAGCGCGCCCACGAGATAGCCGGCATAGTTGGCCGACGCCAGCCAGCCGCCGTGCGCCACGCTGACGCCGGCGTCCTCCTGCATCATCGGCAGGATCGGCGTGAATGCGAACCGCCCGATCCCCACGGCCGCGGCAAGCGCAAGCAGTCCGGCAAGCGCGGTGATCCAGCCGCCCGCTGCGGCGGGCGCGGCTCCCACGAGCGCGGGTACGGATTGCGGCATGGCGCAAGCCTAGATTGACGCCGCCCGTTAGAAAACTGAATAATTAGGAACGGTCTGTTCTGGTTTGGAGAATCGTGGACATCGTCGAACTGGAGATCTTCAAGACGGTGGCGGAGCAAGGCGGCGTCAACCGCGCGGCCGCAGCCCTGCATCGCGTGCCCTCGAATGTCACCACGCGCGTGAAGCAGCTCGAAGAGAAGCTGGGCGCGAAGCTTTTCCACCGCCAGGGCCGGCGGCTGGTGCTGTCCTCCGAGGGGAAGGTGCTGCTGGCCTACGCGGACCGCGTGCTCCGGCTGTGCGTGGAAGCGCAGGCCGCCTTGAAGGGAAACACGCCGCAGGGCACGCTTCGCCTCGGCTCGCTCGAAAGCACGGCCGCGACACGATTGCCCCCGATTCTCGCGCGCTATCACACGACCTATCCCGCGGTCCGTGTCGAGCTCGTCACCGGCACCAGCGGCGCGCTGGTCAACAAGGTGCTCAGCGAGGAAGTGGAGGCGGCGCTGGTGGCCGAGCCGTTCTCTGCCGCGGGGCTCGAGACCGAGCTCGCCTTCGTGGAGGAGCTGGTCCTCATTACACCGAAGAGCTACCCGAAGATCCGCACGCCCAAGGACATCGGCGCAAGGACGGTGCTCGCTTTCACCACCGGCTGCTCCTATCGGCGCCGCCTCGAGGCATGGCTGGGCCGCGCGAATATCGTTCCGGAGCGGGTGATGGAATACGGGTCCTATCACGCCATCGTGGCGTGCGCCGCGGCCGGAAGCGGCATCGCCGTCGTGCCGCGAGCCGTGCTTCGGGCGGTTGTCGCCGAAGACCAGGTCGCGGTTCACGCCCTGCCGGCGAAGATCGCCGAGGCCAAGACGAAGCTCATCTGGCGGCGAGGCCACCAGTCCAGCGTACTGGACGCCCTGCGTAACGAGCTTGCCCGCAAAAAGCAGTAGCCCCGGCTTCAGACGGAGGCGATGGCCTCGATCTCGATGCGCGCGTCGTTGATGAGGCGCGCGCATTCGAAGGTGGTGCGCGCGGGCGGGTCTTTGGGGAAGTACTGGCTGAACACCGCGTTCATGTCGGCGAGCTCGTTCAGGTCCTTCATGTAGATCGTGACCTTCACCACCCTCTCCAGCGACGAGCCGCCCGCGTGCAGGATGGCTTTGAGGTGCTCGCAGACCTGCCGCGTTTCGGCGGCGACGCCGCCGGCCGCCAGCTTGCCGGTGCGCGGGTCGTTGCCGAGCTGGACGGAGACGAAGATCCACCCGCCGGCCTTGATCCCCTGGGATAGAGGCACTCGGGCCGGCGGCACTGCGGGGGTATGAACGACCTGCTTATCCATGCGCACTCCTTCGCAAAAGATTTCAGACGACTTCCCGCCAGCCTCGCAGCACCGGGAAGTAAAGTCCCTGCCGGGAGCCTTTGCGTAGCGCCCCATAGAGCTTGAGCTGCGGGGTGTAGCGGTCGCGCTCGCGGTCGAGGAAGGCTTCCAGTCCCGTGCCCTCGTGCCGGCTGGTTTTGTAGTCCACCACCCATTCAACATGGTCCTTCGCCGTGAAAAGGCGGTCGATGATGTAAGTGCGCACTTGTCCTTGGACCATGGCGCGCAAGCGGTACTCGTTGCGCGCTTCGAGGTGCGGGCCGAGGAGCCAGCGGCCGCGCTCGTCGGAAAGCGCGTTGGCGAGCGCGGCAGCCACGAGATCCGCCGAGCGCAGGGCCTCGGCGCGCGGCAGCCCGCGCCGCTCGAGCTCGCGGGAAAAGCGCGGGACGAGGCCGCGCACGCGCTTTTCATCCCAGCCGGCGAGCTCGTCCTCGGCGATGCGCTGCAGCCAGCGGTGCACGACCGAGCCCACGTGCCGCGCCGTTTCCCCCGCCCAGGAGAATTCGATCTGCGCTTCCTCGTGGGCTTCCGGCGGCGCCTTCCAGCGCACGGGCTCGGGCGGCAGGATGCGCGCGACGTCGACCGCGAGGCGGGTAAGCGAGGTAAACGGCAGGCGCGGCGCATGCATGAAGTCCATGGCGAGCTGCTCGGGGACCATGCGCGCGTAGTGCGCTTCGGCGACCGGCCAGGCGCGCGCGAGGAGCGAGCGCGGGCTGGGCGGCTTGAGCACGCCCTCGTCGTCACACTTGGTGCAGGCGAGAAGGTGCAGGCGCTGCTCCGCGCGGGTGGCGGCGACATAAAGCAGGCGCGCGGCTTCGGTGTCTTCGGCGGCGACGTCGAGCGAGCGGAGGTAGCGATAGGCGGGGTCAGGCTCGGCGCCGGTTTGCTTGATGGGGGCGAGCAGCAGGCCCTCGACCGTTTCCTTCCACAGGAAAAGCGGCATGTCGGCGCGCCCCGGGCCCTTGTCCAGCCCGGGCACGATGACGGTGCCGAACTCCAGGCCCTTCGCCTTGTGGATGGTGAGGATCTGCAGGTCCTCCTCGGTGGCCTCGAGGTCCGGCAGGGCGTAGAGCTGGCGCAGGCTCTTGTCCAGCACCGACAGGTCTTCGACGTCGCCGGCGCGCTCCAGGCTTTCCAGCTCGTCGAGGTAGATCTCGGCGTCTTCCAGGTCGGTCGCGCTCTCGACGCAGGCCGGGCCGCCCAGGGCAAGCCACACGCCTTCGACGCGCTCGCGCAGCGTGCCGCGTGCGCGGTTGGCGAGCGCCGGGGCCAGGACCGCCCGAAAGCGCGCGAGCTTCTCGTTCTCCTGGATCAATTCCCAGATCGTGGCGTAGCGGTCCTGCCCGGCGATCTCGAACAATTCATTCAAGGACAAGCCCACCCAGGGCGCGCGCAGGATGGAGAGCCAGGCGATGCGGTCGGCCAGGTGCGACAGTGCCCGCGTCAGCGCGTAGAGGTCCTGCACCACCTGCTTCTCGCCCAGGTGCTCGATTTCGATGGCGCGATAGCGGATGCCGGCAGCCTTGAGCGCCGGGACGATGTCGGCCAGCGCGTCGCGCCTCCGCACCAGGATCGCGGGGCGCTCCTTCGCTTCGCGCACCAGCTCGACCACGCGGCGCGCCTCGGCTTCGCGATCGGGCAGCGCGTGCCAGGTGGCTGCCTCGCCCGGGAGCGCCTTGCTCGCGGGCTGCGCGACGGCGGGCGCATACGGCACCGCGCCGGAGGCAGGATCCGCCGCCGCCGGCAGGATCCGCTCGAACGACGCGTTGAAGAACGCGATCAGGTTCTTCTGCGAGCGAAAGTTGGTGGACAGCGTGATCGGCTCGAGCTTCACGTTGCCCAGGCCGTGCGCGCGCGCCTGCAGGAAAAGCGCGACCTGCGCCTCGCGGAAGCGATAAATGGACTGCATCGGATCGCCGACGAGGAACAGCGTGCGGCCGTCCCCCGGGATCCATTCGCTGGTCAGGAGCGCGAGCAGCTCCCATTGCGAGAGGGAGGTGTCCTGGAACTCATCCACCAGGATGTGCTTCACGCGGTAGTCGAAGGCGAGCAGGAGATCGGTCGGCGCCTCCGGCGTGCCCAGGGCGCGCACCGCACCCTGCGCCACCTCGGTGAAGTCGGCCTCGCCGCGCTCGCCGAATACCAGCTTCAGGTGCGCCGCGGCGAGCGGCAGGAGCTTGAGGATCGCCTCCAGCACTTCCCACTGCTCGTCGGTGTAGCGCTCGGGCGGCATGCCCTGCAGGCTGACCAGCGCTTCGCGCAGTCCCGGGATCGCCATGAGCTCGGGCGGGGTCGCCGGGCGCTTCTTCCAGGTCTTTTTCTCGGTCAGCCATGCATCGGCCATCTCGACCGAGGCAGCGGGATGCAGCTCGCGCGCGGCGGCGAGCAGGCGCGCGCGCTCGGCGGCCAGGGTCGCCTCGAGCTCGCCGCGCGTGGGCGCCAGGCCGGTCTTGCGCAGCCACTGGTCGCGCTTGGCGAGCATCGCGGCAAGCAGGCCCGTGGCGGTGGCGACGTTGTTGTCGAGGTGCGCGAGCAGCCGCTCCACCTCGGGACCCAGCTCCCGCAACGTGCGCTGCCCCGCTTCCCGGTAGTGCTCGCGCGCGTCCTCCACCAGCTCCGGCTGGGCGCCGAAGCGCGACAGCACCGGCATCTGGCGCGTGAGCGAGGCGCACAGCGCGTCGATGGTCAGGATGCGCAGGCGATGGCCTAGGTCGCGGGCTTCGGGCAGGTTCTCGAACACGCGCTTTCGCATCTCCGCCGCCGCCTTGCGGGTGAAGGTGATGGCGAGCACCTCTTCGGGCCGCTCGACCGCCTTCAGCAGGCGTAGGTAGCGCCGCACCAATAGTTCCGTTTTGCCCGAGCCGGCGGGCGCCTGGACGATGAACGAGCGCGACGGGTCGAGGGCGCGCTCGCGCTCGGCCGCATCGGCAACCGGCGCAGTAGACTTAGCCATGGCCATCAAGCTCTACGATCTCGCCGGCGCCGAGGACGACCGCCGGTTTTCCCCGTACTGCTGGCGCGTGAAGATGGCGCTCAAGCACAAGGGCCTGCCGTTCGAGACCATTCCCTGGCGCTTCACCGACAAGGACGCCATCGCGTTCAGCGGCTCCAAAACGGTGCCGGTGCTGGTGGACGGCGGGCAGGCGGTGTACGACTCCTGGTCGATCGCGACCTACCTGGAGGAGGCCTACCCGAGCCGTCCGGCGCTGTTCGAAGGCGGCGAGGCGCAGGCGCTGTCGTTCTTTTTCAGCCACTGGACGGTGCGCACGGTGCACGCGCCGCTGCTGCGCGCGGTGGTGCTGGACCTGTACAACAGCGTCCACGAGAAAGACCGGGCGTACTTTCGCGAGTCGCGCGAGAAGCGTCTTGGCGCGCCGCTCGAGCAGGTGGCGGCGGAGCAGAAGAAGTGGCTCGCGGAGTTTCGCGGCGCGCTGGAGCCGCTGCGGCCGGGGCTGGTGCAGAACCAGTTCGTCTCGGGCAAGGGCCCGGGCTTCGCCGACTACATCCTGTTCGGCGCTTTCCAGTGGGCGCGCGCCGTGTCGCCGCTGCGCCTGCTCGAGCCCGACGATCCGGTGTTCGCGTGGCGCGAGCGCATGCTCGACCTGTGGGACGGCTACGGGCGCCAAGCCAAGGGCTATCCGGTGTGGGCGTAGGCTCACTCAGCGCCCTCCTCGTCCTCGATCTCCTCCAGCACGTTGAACTTCTCGTAGACGCGACATAGCGTCTGCAGGTCGCAGCGCAGGCAGGTTTTCAGGTCGCGCTTGGGGTCGACCGGCGCCTCGCCGGCGGCAAAGGCGGCGCCCAACTCGCCGGCCTCCTTGCGCCATTGTGCGAGCAGGCCTGGCCAGTCGCGGTAGACCTGCACCTTGGGCATCAGCTTGTCGGCGCGCGCATAGCCCATGAAGCGCATGTCGCCCGGGCGCAGCCTGGCGAAGGCGACCGCCGCCAGGTCCTCCTCCGCCGCGGCGGCGTACAGCGGCAGCTGCGGGTCGTCCGGGCGAGGCGAATCCCACTGCTTCGGGGTGAGGCGGCCGCCGCCGGTCTTGTAATCGATGAGCACGTGGCCGCCGTCGCCCAGGCGGTCCATGCGGTCGATGCGCGAGGAGAACTCGAGCCCGGCAACGCTGAGGGTGCGCGGATGCTCCACGAACGCCACTTCGAAGTCCGTCCGGCGCTTCTCGAGCTCCAGCCATTCGCGGGCGAGCTTCGCGATGCGCTTGCGCTCGAGCTCGGCAAAGCGGCCTTCCAAACCGGACTCGGCGACCGCGGCGGCCGCGGCCTGGTCGATGACCGGTGCGAGATCGCGCTCGTGCAACGCGCGGCTGCCCTTCAGCTCGCTCCAGAGGTTGCGCATCAGCGCATGCAGCAGGATGCCGCGGTCGCTCGCGTCCGGGCCGGGCACGGGCTCCTCCAACGCCTCGGCGGCCAGGCGCCAGCGCGCGAAAGCACGGAACGGGCAGGCCGCCTGGTCGGCGAGCACGCGCGTGCCGCCGCGCACTTTCCCGGGAGCGACGCCTGGTCCTTTCGCATCTTCGATGGATGCAGTTTTGCCAGTCGCAAAAAGCACATCCCGGTAACGCGGAAAGACGGGAATCGTGGGGACGCCCTCGGGCACTTGGGCAATCAGCGGGCTGGGCGCAAGGTCGCGGTCGTCCTGCTTCGTCGGGTACGAGAACACCACCTCGCGCGCGGCGTGCAGCCATTCGCCGGTGAGGCGCCGTCCCAGCGCGAGCGACGCCTCGGCGCTCGCCTGCGGCACGCCGGCCGCTTTCTGCAGCGCCACGGGGATGAACGGGTTGGGGCGCGCCTCGAGCGGCCACGCCTCGTCGGTGAGGCCGCTCACCCACAGACAATCGAAGCGCAGCCCGGCCGACTCGAGCACGCCCAGCACCTGGATCGGCGCCTCGGGCGATTCGGGCTGGAACAGGGTTTCCGCGCACAGCTGGCGGAGTGTCGCCACCGCATGCACCCCGGTCATTTCTTTCATTTCTTTCGAGATGGGCTCGAGCTTCGCCAGCTCGCCCAAAGTTTCGTGCCACTTGGCGCGGGTCTGGAATTCCGCCGAGTCGAGCGGACGCTCGCCGGGAAAGCCGGCGGCCTCGAGCAGCGCCGAGAAATGCCGCGCCCAGGCGCCCGCGCCCTGCTTCCCGCCGGCCTTCAGGGCAAAGATACGTTCGAAAAGCTGCCGAAGCTGCGGTGCGGGCTCGGCGGCGCCGACCAGCTTGGCTAGCGATACCGTGGGGCCGAGCGTCTGGCGCAGCTTCGCATCCAGGCGCGCACGGCGCGCCATCTCGGCCTCGGCGCCGCCGAGGAAGGGCGAGCGGACGAGGCGGCTCGCTTGGGCGAAGTCCACTTCTCGCAAGGAAAGCTCGATGAGCGACAGGGCAAAATCCACCAGCGGGTAATCGGCGAGCGGCTCGCCCAGGGAAACGTTGAACGGCAGCGGCGCCTTTGTCGCGCCCGGCAGGTTGTAGGCCGGCTGCATCACGCGCGAGAACACGCGCACCACCTCCTTGCGGTGCAGTGCAAGCTCGGGCACCACCACGCCAATGCGGCTGCGGCCCTCCTCCAGGCGGCCGCGCGCCCAGGCCGCCGCCTTCTCCAGCTCGTCGCGCGCCGAGGCGGCGGTGAGCTTCGCCGCCGCGCCGTCGACCGGCTCGGGGCGGCATTCCTCGAGCGCGAAGTGGGCGAGGAACGCCTTGGTCTGCGGCGGCAGGATGTCGAAGGCGTAGGCCACCACCTGCTGCGGTTTTTTTAGGGCATCGAGCGCCTTGGAAAGCATGTCGGGCAGGCGCGCGGCGTCGACCTCGCCCGCGGTGCGCTTTTCGTACTGCGCGGCCCACTCGCGGAATGCCGCGGCGTCCTCGCCGCCGTGCCCCGGCGCAATGCGCCACGCGTGCAGCAGGCGCCAGGCGTCCCGGCACTGGCGCGCGGTCTGCGCCACCGACAGGAGCTCCGCGCGCTGCAGGATGGCTTCCCAGATCGCCTGCTCCTGGGCCTGCGTGAGCAGCAGTGGGAGCGTTCCCCCGGCCTCGGTATACAACGCGTCTTCCCACAGGCGCTGCACCCAGGCATCGAACGGCAGGATGTCGGCGGCCTCCCACACCGGCCGGCCGCGGCCGATCTGCAACGCGTCGAGCTCCGCGGTCAGGGCGCGCGCGAGGCGCCGGTTGGGCGTGACGACCGTGAGGCGGGCGGCGTGACCTTCGGCGAGGCGGGCGAGCAGAGCTTCTTTGGCGAGCATCCGGTCCCGCAGTTTAGCTAGACTACGCACCCCAGGAGGAAACCATGCGCTTTGCGTTCGTGTTGCTGTTGTTGGGCTTCACCGCTTCGGCGGCCGCGCAGGACTACCCGGCGCGCGACATCCGCTCCATCTGCAACTTCGCGCCGGGCTCGGGCGCCGACATCATCGTGCGCTACTACAGCGAGAAGCTCTCCAGGCTCGCGGGCAAGCCGGTGATCGTCGAGAACAAGCCCGGCGCCAACGGCGCCATCGCCACGGCGGACCTGGCGCGCGCCAAGCCCGACGGCTACAGCCTCATGATCACGCCGGCGAGCTCCACCATCGCGGCCGCGCCCTACCTCTTCAAGAGCCTGCCGTTCGACTCGAGCAAGGATTTCACCGCGGTCACCACCATCGCTTCGCTGTCGTTCGTGCTGATGGTGGATGCTTCCAAGCCGATCAAGACGGTGGACGAGCTGGTGGCGCACCTCAAGACCCGGCCCAACCAGGGCTTCTATGGCACGAGCAACAACACCGGCGTGATTGCCGCCGAGCTTTTCAAGCAGGCCGCGGGGCTGAAGACCACCTACGCGCCGTACAAGCAGAACACGCAGGCGCTGACCGACCTCCTGCAGGGCACCATCGATTTCCTGTCCTACGACGCCACCTGGGCCGCGGGTCAGGAAAAAGGCGGCCGCGTGCGCATCCTCGCCGCCACCGCCGCCAAGCGCTCGGTCGCCTTCCCGAACGTGCCTACCCTCGGCGAGCTCGGCTACGGCAAGAACGACGTCACGCCGTGGTGGGGCGTCGTGGTGCCCGCCGGCACCCCCAAGCCGATCGTCGACAAGCTCGCCGGCTGGTTCAACCAGATCACCGCCGAGAAAGACACGCAGACCTTCCTCGCACGCGCCGCCTTCGATCCCTTCCCCGGGTCGCCCGAGCAGATGGCGGAGCTCCTGAAGACCGACGCGGCGCGCTGGAAAAGCTACGTCGAGCTCGCGAAGATCGAGCCGCAATAAATAATCAAGGGGACAGACCCGCAGGGGTCTGTCCCCTTAGCGCTCCCTTAGCGTTCGAGGATCGCGGTGACGCCCATCCCACCCGCGGCGCAGATGGAGATGAGGCCGCGGCCGGAGCCGCGTTCGGCGAGCTGCTTGGCGAGGGTGGCGAGGATGCGCGCACCGGTGGCGGCGAAGGGGTGGCCGATGGCGACGCTCGAGCCCTTGGGGTTCATCCTGGCGCGATCGATGGCGCCGAGCGCGGCGCTGCGGCCGAGCTTTTTCCTGCAATAGTCCTCGGATTCCCAGGCCTTCAGCGTGCACAGCACCTGCGCGGCGAAGGCTTCGTGGATCTCGTAGATGTCGAAATCCTGCAGACTCATGCCGGCGCGATGGAGCATGCGCGGCACCGCGTAGGCCGGCGCCATCAGCATGCCCTCCTTCGGCCCGGCCATGCCGACGAAGTCGACGGCCGCGCTTTCGCTGTGGGTCAGGAAGGCGAGGATGGGCAGGCCGCGGCTGCGCGCCCATTCCTCCGACGCGAGCAGCACGCACGCCGCGCCGTCGGTCAGCGGCGAGCTGTTGCCGGCGGTGAGCGTGCCGGCCGGGCTCTTGTCGAACGCCGCCTTAAGCCCGGCAAGCTTCTCGAGAGAGGTGTCGGGGCGCACGTTGTTGTCGGTTTTCAAGCCGTTGTATTCCACAACCAGGTCTTTGAAGAACCCGGACTGCCACGCCGCCGCGGCGTTGCGGTGGCTGGCGAGGGCGAGCTCGTCCTGCTCGCGGCGGCCGATGCTCCACTCCTTCGCCATCTCCTCGCAGTGCTCCCCCATCGACATGCCGGTGCGCGGCTCGGCGATGCCGGGGGCGGAGGGCTTGAGATGCCCTGGCCGCAGCTTCATCCATGGCAATGCCTTCTGCGGCAACGTGCGCCCCGACACCTCTCTCGAGAAGCTTGCCGGGCTTAAGGCGGCGTTCGACAAGAGCCCG
>DATACE010000322.1:0-7604 GCA_036259215.1 Burkholderiales bacterium
CCGCCACCGCCTGCGCGCCGCCGATGCCGATGACCCGGTCCACGCCGGCGAGCGCGGCCGCGGCGAGCACCAGCTCGTTCGGGTTGGGGCTCACCATGATGAGCTCGCGCACCCCCGCCACCTTGGCCGGCACCGCGTTCATCAGCACCGACGAGGGATAGGCCGCCTTGCCGCCGGGCACGTACAGCCCGACGCGCTCGAGCGGCGTGATGCGCTGCCCGAGCCGCGTGCCGTCGGCCTCGGTGTATTGCCAGGAGCTCTGCAGCTGCCGCTCGTGGAAGGCCTTGATGCGCTGGTGCGCAAGGCGCAGCGCCTGGCCCTGCGCTCCCGGGAGCGAGATTTTCGACAGCGAATGTTCCAGGTCGTCCACGGAAGAAACTGATATCCGGTCAAAACGCCCGGTGTACTCGAGCACAGCGGCATCGCCGCGCGCGCGCACGTCGGCGAGGATGGCGCGCACCGCGTCGTGGACCGCGGGATCCTGCGCCGCGTCGAAGCGGGTGAGCGCCTCGAGCCCCGCGTCGAAGCCGGCGTCGCGGGTCGAAAGGCGCCGCAGGTTCATCGCGCCGCGGCCTTCGAGAAGGCCTCGATCAGCGGCTGCAGGGCGGCACGCCGGGTCTTGAGCGCGGCCTGGTTGACGATCAGGCGCGCCGACACCGGCATGATCTCCTCGACCGCCACCAGGTCGTTCGCCTTCAGCGTGCTGCCGGTGGATACGAGGTCGACGATGGCGTCGGCCAGTCCCACCAGCGGCGCGAGCTCCATCGAGCCGTACAGGCGGATCAGGTCGACGTGCACGCCCTTGGCGGCGAAATGCCCTCGCGTGATGTTGAGGTACTTGGTGGCCACGCGCAGCCGCGCGCCCTGGCGCACCGCCGCCTCGTAGTCGAATTCCTTGCGCACCGCGACCATCATGCGGCAGGCGGCGATGCCCAGGTCCACCGGCTGGTACAGGCCCTCGCCGCCGTGCTCGACCAGCACGTCGCGCCCGGCGATGCCCAGGTCCGCGCCGCCGTGCTGCACGTAAGTGGGCGTGTCGCTCGCGCGCACGATGATGAGGCGCAGCTCCGGCCGGTTGGTGCCCACCACCAGCTTGCGCGACTCGCCGTCGGCGTCGGGCCGGATGCCGGCGCGCGCGAGCAGCGGCAGCGTCTCATCGAAGATGCGTCCCTTGGAAAGCGCGATGCTGATCTGGGCCATCGAGGCGATTGTCCTACCCGATGCTCTTACCGGGTTCGCTCGATTCTAGCGCCCAGCGCGCCCAGCTTCTTCTCCAGCGCCTCGTAGCCGCGGTCGAGGTGGTAGATGCGCTCGATCACCGTCTGGCCCTCGGCCACCAAGCCTGCAATCACGAGCCCCGCCGAGGCGCGCAGGTCGGTCGCCATCACGGTGGCGCCCTGCAGGCGCTCCACCCCGCGCACGATGGCGGTATTGCCGCTGATGGAGATATCCGCCCCCAGCCGCTGCAGCTCCAGCGCGTGCATGAAGCGGTTCTCGAATATCGTCTCGGTAATGAGCGCCGTGCCGCCCGCGATGGTGGCGAGCGCCATGAATTGCGCCTGCATGTCGGTGGCAAACCCGGGATACGGCGCGGTGCGCACGCCGACCGGGCGCGGCCGACCCGCCATCTCGATGTCGATGAACCCCGCGCCCTTGCGCACCAGCGCGCCGGCTTCGCGCAGCTTCTCGAGCGAGGCGTCGAGCGTGTCGGGCGCGGCGCGGGTCAGGCGTACCCGGCCGCCGGCCGCGGCGACCGCCGCGAGGTAGGTGCCGGCCTCGATCCGATCGGGCATCACCGCGTGCGCCGCGCCTCGCAGGCCCGCCACGCCATCGATGCGGATCACGTCGCTGCCCGCGCCCTCGATCTTCGCCCCCATGGCGATCAGGCAATTGGCGAGGTCGACCACTTCCGGCTCGCGCGCCGCGTTTTCCAGCAGCGTGGTGCCCTCGGCGAGCGCCGCCGCCATCATCAGGTTCTCGGTGCCGGTGACGGTCACCATGTCCATCAGAATGTGCGCGCCGCGCAGCCGCTCGGCGGCGGCGTGCATGTAGCCGTGCTCGATGCTGATGGTCGCGCCCATCGCCTGCAGCCCCTTCACGTGCTGGTCCACCGGCCGCTGGCCGATGGCGCAGCCTCCCGGCAGCGACACGCGGGCCCGCCCACAGCGCGCAAGCAGCGGGCCGAGCACCAGCACCGATGCGCGCATGGTCTTCACCAGCTCGTAGGGGGCGGTGGGGTCCCGGATGCTTTCCGCCCTCAAAGAGAATTGATTCGGTGAAGGACGCTGAATCTCCACCCCCATCTGCCCGAGCAGCTTCGCCATCGTGGCGATGTCCATGAGCTTAGGGACGTTGCTCAGGACGAGCGGCCGGTCGGTGTGCAGCGCGGCGCACATGATGGGCAGGGCGGCGTTCTTGGCGCCGGACACCGCGACCTCGCCCTCGAGCGGCCGGCCGCCGCTGATGCGCAGCTTATCCACCGGCCTTCCACTCCTCGGGGGTCAGCGTGCGCATGGACAGCGCGTGGATTTCCTCGCGCATGCGCTCGCCCAGCGCGGCGTACACCAGCTGGTGGCGCTGCACGCGGCTGCGGCCGGCGAACTGGGCCGACACCACCAGCGCCTGGAAATGCTGCCCGTCGCCCACGACCTCGACATGCTCGCAGGCGAGCCCGCCCGCGATGCCCGCTTTCACGCTATCCGCAGTAACCATCAGTGCCTCAGCTTGTAGCCCGACTTCAATAGCAGGAGAGTAATCGAAGAAACGGCGGCGAGGCTCGCGCCCACCACCGCGAGGCTCGCCGCCGGCGCGAAATCCGACACGCCGAAGAAGCCGTAGCGGAAGCCGTCGATCATGTAGAAGAAGGGATTAGCGTGCGACAGCGCCTGCCAGAACTCGGGCAGCGAGCGGATCGAGTAGAACACCCCGGAGAGGAAAGTGAGCGGCAGGATGACGAAGTTCTGGAAGGCGGCCATCTGGTCGATCTTGTCCGACACGATGCCCGCCAGCACGCCCAGCGTGCCGAGCAGGCCTGCGCCGAGCAGCGCGAAGGCGAGCGCCCACAGCGGCGCCTGCATGCGCAGGTCGACAAACCACGCCGTGACCGCCAGGACCCCGGCCCCCACGATCAGGCCGCGCAGCATGGAAGCGAGCACGTAGGCGCCGAAGAACTCCAGGTAGGTGATGGGCGGCAACAGGATGAACACGATGTTGCCGGTCATCTTGGATTGCACCAGGCTGGAAGAGCTGTTGGCGAAGGCGTTCTGCAGCACGCTCATCATTACCAGCCCGGGCACCAGGAAGTCGGTATAGGCGATGCCGTCGAACACCCGCACCCGGTCTTCCAGCGCCTGCGCGAACACCACCAGGTACAGCAGCGCCGTGAGCACCGGCGCCGCCACCGTCTGCACGCTCACCTTCCAGAAGCGCAGCGTCTCCTTGTAGAGCAGGGTGCGAAAGCTGGTCATGAGCCGCGTCCGGTCAGGCGCACGAAAACTTCCTCGAGATCCGGCGGCTGCAGCTCCATCTCGCGGATCTTCACGCCGGCCTGGCGCAGGCTGACCAGCGCGTCCTCGAGCTGGCCGTAGTCCTCCAGCTTCACAACAAAGAAGCTCTTATCAAAAGAGACCAGCTTGCCCGGAAACGCCGCCGGCAGCGACTCGCGATCCAGGCGCAGGCGCAGCTCCACGCCCGAAAACATGTCCAGCAGGTTGCGCGTGGAGTCGAGCGCGGCGATGCGCCCGGCCTTGAGCAGCGCGATGCGGCTGCAATGCAGCTCGGCTTCCTCCAGGTAGTGGGTGGTGAGCACGATGGTGTGGCCGTCGCGGTTCAGGCGGCGCACGAACTGCCACAGGCCCTGGCGCAGCTCGACGTCGACGCCGGCGGTGGGCTCGTCCAGCACTATCACGGGCGGCTTGTGCACCAGGGCCTGCGCGACCAGCACGCGGCGCTTCATGCCGCCGGAGAGCGCGCGCATGTTGACGTCGGCCTTGGCGGCGAGGTCGAGGTGCGCCATGATCTCGTCGATCCACGCGTCGTTCGCCCGGATGCCGAAGTAGCCCGACTGCAGGCGCAGGGTCTCGCGCACGGTGAAGAACGGGTCGAACACCAGCTCCTGCGGCACCACGCCGAGCATGCGGCGCGCGCGCCGGTAGTCGGCCGAGACGTCGGCGCCCATCACCCGCACCGACCCGGCGTCGGCGCGCGCCAGCCCGGCGATTACGTTGATGAGGGTCGTCTTGCCGGCGCCGTTGGGGCCCAGCAGGCCGAAGAACTCGCCCTGCTCCACGGCGAGGGTCACGCCGTCCAGCGCGCGCAGCGCGCCATAGCGCTTCTCGACCCCGCTGACCTCGATTGCCTTCAGGCGGCGCGTGCTACGGGGAGCAGGTCCTCGACCCCGTAGAGGCGGGCTATCGTCTGCAGCGACTCGGGCAGGTTGGCGAACGCCAGCTCGCCGCCGCGCGCCCGGGCATCGCGCATCCAGGCAAGCATCAGCGCAAGCAGCGAGGAGTCGATCTCGCCGACTTCGCCCAGGTCGACCGTGCGCACGCCTTCCTCGAGATGGCGGCGGCCTTCTTCCAGCAGCCCCGCCACGTTGGCGAGCGTGACCGGGCCGCTCAGCATGAGGCGGCGGCCCTCCCGGCGGATCATTTGCTCTCCGCGAGCGAGCGGTTTTTCGCCTGCAGGTTCTTGAGCAGGCCCTCGACCCCCGAAGTGCGCACCGTGCCGTTGAACTCGGTGCGGTAGTTGGCCACCAGGCTCACCCCGCCCACCATCACGTCGTAGACCTTCCAGCCCGTGCCGGTGCGCTCCATGCTGTAGTCGATGGGCACCGGCTGCGCCCCGGGCTGGATCACCCGCACCTGCACCGTGACATCGGTGTCGGTGGGCTTGGCGCGCAGCGGCCGGTAGTCGAAGCGCTGGTCGCTATAGGCCGCGAGCGCGCTCGCGTAGGTGCGCACCAGCAACGTCTTGAACTCCTCGATGAGCTGCTTCTTCTGCTCGGGGCTCGCCCGGTTCCAGCTCTGGCCCATGGCGAGCGCGGTCATCGACTGGAAGTTGAAATGCGGCAGCACCTTGGCCTCGATCAGCTGGACCAGCTTGGCGCGGTCGCCGGCGCGGATGTCCTTGTCCTTGGCGATGAGTTCGACCACCTCGGTGGTCACGTTCTTCACCAGCACATCGGGCGCCTGGAACGCGGACTGGGGCTGTGCCTGGACCAGGCCGGCGGCCAGCATGCTTACGACTAGGGCGAGGGTTCGCATAGATTTATCAACGTTTTAGCGCGCTTCGCGGTTGACCGGCGGATCGTCCTCGTAACGCTCGCGCGGCGCCCGTCCATCATAGACCAGGCTGCGGCGCCGCTGCAGGTAGGCGTCGCGCTGGAACACGTACTTGTCGAGCGCCGCCTGCTCGAGGATGCGGCTCGCCTCCAGCAGGTCGGCGCGCGTGCCGGTGAGGCGCAGCGCGACCATCGAGTTGCGCACGTCGATCGGCCGCACTTCGCCCAGCGGGTCGGTGTACAGGTCGAGCGCGAGGCCCAGGCCGTCGCGCACGGTGCTGGAGCCGAAGATCGGCAGCACGAGGTAGGGGCCGTCGCCCACGCCCCACCAGCCGAAGGTCTGGCCGAAGTCCTCGTTGTGCTTCTCGATGCCCATCTCCGAGGCGATGTCGTGGATGCCGAGCAGGCCGAGGGTGCTGTTGAAGGTGACGCGCGCGAAATCGTCGAAGCTCTCGCGGAACTTGCCTTGCAGCACGTTGTTGACGCCGATGAACACGTCGCCGATGTTGGAGAAGAAGTTGCGCACGCGGTCGCGCAGCTCGACGTGCACCACGTCGCGGTAGGCGGTGGCCACGGGCCTGGCGAGCGCCTCGTCCACGACCTCGTTGAAGCGGTACACGCCGCGGTTGAACCCCTCCCAGGGATCGCGCGGGTCCGCATCCTGCACCGTGGCACATCCGGCCAGGGGCAGCAGAATCATCGCAAGAATCCTCAAGCGCTTCACTTCGCCGGCTCCTTCGTTTCCGCCGCCTTGTTGAACAGGAACTGGCTGATCAGGTTCTCCAGCACCACCGCGGACTGGGTGAGGCGCACGCGGTCGCCGTTCTTCAGCATGACGCCATCGCCGCCCGCCTCCAGGCCGACGTACTGCTCGCCCAGGATGCCCGAGGTGAGGATCTTGGCGGTGGTGTCGCGCGGGAACTGGTAGAACGCGTCCAGGTTCATCGACACCAGCGCCTCGTAGGTCTCGTTGTCGAAGCGGATGTCGGCCACCCGCCCCACCACCACGCCGGCGCTCTTGATGGGGGCGCGCACCTTGAGGCCGCCGATGTTGGCAAAGCGCGCCTGCACCAGGTAGGTCTCGTTGGTGCTGAAGGAGCCGAGGTTGCCGACTTTCAGCGCGAGGAACAGCAGCGCCCCCAGTCCGAGCACGACGAAGATGCCGACCCACAGGTCGATGGTGGAGCGGTTCATTGGTTGTTGCCTCCGGTGAACATGAGCGCCGTCAGCACGAAATCGAGCGCGAGGATGGCGAGCGACGAGCTCACCACGGTGCGCGTGGTGGCGCGCGATACGCCCTCGGCGGTGGGCGGCGCGTCATAGCCTTCGAACACCGAGATCCAGGTCACCGCGACGCCGAACACCACGCTCTTGATGACCCCGTTCAGGATGTCGTTGCGCAGGTCGACCGCCGCCTGCATCTGCGACCAGAAGGCGCCGGCGTCCACGCCGATCAGCTGCACGCCGACCAGGTAGCCGCCGAAGATGCCCATGGCCGAGAACAGCGCCGCGAGCAGCGGCATGGAGATCACCCCGCCCCAGAAGCGCGGCGCCACCACGCGCGCAATCGGGTCCACCGCCATCATCTCCATGGCCGAGATCTGCTCGGTGGCTTTCATCAGCCCGATCTCGGCGGTGATCGCCGAGCCGGCGCGGCTGGCGAACAGCAGCCCTGCCACCACCGGCCCGAGCTCGCGCACCAGCGACAGCGCGACCAGCACGCCGAGCGACTCCGAGGCGCCGAAGCGCTGCAGCGTCTCGTAACCCTGCAGCGCGAGCACCATGCCGACGAACAGGCCCGACACCAGGATGATGATGAGCGACAGCACGCCCGCGAAATAGATCTCCTTCATGGTGAGGCCGAAGCGGCGCAGCGCCGTGCCCGAGTGCATCACCAGGTAGAACAGGAAGCGGCTGGCGAAGCCCAGCCGCCACACCTGCGAGGTGACGCCGTTGCCGATGCGCTCCAGGCGCCCGCGCGCGTGCTCGCGCAGATGTTCCAGCTGCTGCATCCTCAGCTCGCCAGCTCGAGGTCTGCGGCGTAGTCCGGGGCCGGATAGTGGAACGGCACCGGGCCTTCCGCCGCGCCGTTGACGAACTGGCGCACGAAAGGCTCTGCGCTGCGCCGGATGTCCTGCGGCGCGCCCTGCGCGATAACGCGCCCGTCGGCCATGAAGTACACGTAATCCACCACGCCGAGCGCCTCCTGCACGTCGTGCGTGACGATGATCGAGGTGGCGCCGAGCGAGTCGTTGAGCTCGCGGATGAGGCGCACGATCACGCCGAAGGAGATGGGGTCCAGGCCGGTGAACGGCTCGTCGTA
>DATACE010000323.1:0-16687 GCA_036259215.1 Burkholderiales bacterium
CCGAGTCGGGAATGCTGCCGGCGGCGCGCAACAACTACATCCACTGGGCGCAGGAGCACTTCGACCAGGGCGGCATGATGCGCGAATTCATGAAGTGGGACTACGAGCTGCGCCACGCCGAGCAGGTGGAGGCAGTGGTCGACCGCGCCCTCGCCATCGCGAAGAGCGAGCCGCAGGGGCCGGTCTACGTCACGCTGCCGCGCGAAGTTCTCGCCTCGGATTTTTCAAAGATGGCTGTTTCCCAGGGCGCAACCATTGCTCCTGCTTCGCCGCCGGCCGCCGACCCGGCGGTGCTGGAGGAGGCCGCCAAGGCCCTCGCCGCGGCGCAGCGCCCGATGCTCATCACGGCCAACGGCGGGCGCACTCTCGAGTCCTCGCGCGCCATCGAGCAGCTGGCGCAGGCGCTGGCGGTGCCGGTGGTGCACTACCGGCCGCGCCATCTCGCGCTTTCCACCGAGCACCCCATGCACTGCGGCTGGGATCCGCATGCGCTGCTCAAGGAGGCCGACCTGGTGCTGGTGGTCGACTGCGACGTGCCCTGGATCCCCAAAGAGGGCAAGCCGAAGGCCGACGCCCGGGTCATCCACATCGGGCCCGATCCGCTGTTCGCGCGTTACCCGCTGCGCGGATTTCGCACCGACATCGCGCTCACCGGCGCCGTGGCGCCCACGCTGCAGGCGCTGTGGCGCGCGGCGCAAAAGTACGCGGTTTCCGTGAAGCCGATCGAAGAGCGCCGGCAGGCGGTCACCAAGCTGTCCAGCGACATCCGCGCGCGCGCGCGCGCCGGTTTCGATCCCATGCCCGCCGCCATCACCGGCAAGTGGCTGTCGGCCTGCATGAACCGGCTGCTCGACGCCAGCACTATCCTGGTCAACGAATACCCCACGGTGCTCGAGGAAATGGTGATCAAGGAGCCCGGCCAGTACTTCGGCAACACCTCCGCCGGGGGACTGGGCTGGGGCCTGGGCGCGGCGCTGGGGGCGAAGCTCGCCGCGCCGGACAAGACGGTGATCTGCGCCCTGGGCGACGGCGCCTACATGTTCGGCAACCCCACCGCCGGCCACTATGTCTCGGAAGCCATGCGCCTGCCGGTGCTGTTCGTCATCGCCAACAACGCGCGCTGGGCGGCGGTGCATCGCTCCACGCTCGCGACCTACCCGAAGGGACATGCGTCGGAAATGAACGCGCCCCCGTTCGCCACGCTCGAGCCCTCGCCGCGCTTCGAGCACGTGATCCGGGCGAGCGGCGGCCACGGCGAGCGCGTCAGCGAGCCGAAGGACCTGATGCCGGCGCTGGAGCGCGCGCTGAAGGTGGTGAAGGAAGAGAAACGGCAGGCGCTGGTGAACGTCTGCCTGGAAGTGAGCTACGTCAAGACGAGCTAGTTGACGAGCGGCGCTGCCGCGGGGCTCGCCACCGCGCTCGACGCGGCGCTCGGCGTGAACCCGCCGATGATGCCCACCAGCGGCAGCTTGACGCCGTTGGGGCTCACGCCGAAGTTCAGGCCCAGCACGTTGATCTCCAGGCCGTCGACCTTGCTCGCCGCCACGCCGAGCAGGCCGCCGAGCGACACCTGGTAGCCGCTGCCGCTCGGGGCTTTGCCGAACATCGAGCCGCCCAGGTAGTCCTTGCCGATGGCGGTGGCCGGCAGGTCCACCCGCAGCTCGGGCACCGCGCGTGCGATCCACGCCGTGAAGGTGTTGGAGTTCGGGCCCGGCCACACGGTGTACTGGCCGGCGAAGGGATATTCGCGCGCCGCCTTGTCGATGCGCTTGATGAGCTCGTCGACCCCGGCGCCGCGCTTGTCGGCGTAGAGCTCGGGCTCCGCGCCGAACCAGCGGCCGTCGGGCTCCCGCGTGCGCACCACCACGGCGGAGTCGGACCAGCGCAGCCGCCAGCCGATCACCTCGTACACCGTCCAGCTCGGCGCCTCGCTGGGCTTCACCGCCACCCAGGTATGCACGCCGAACAGGCCTTTGGCGCCCACCGTGCGCGCGCCGTACACCTGCACCACGGCTTCCTTCACGAGCTGCGGGTCGGGCGCAAGGCCGACGGGCTCGCGACTCGCGTTTCTCCAGTCCTGGGCAACCACGGTGGCTCCTGCCGCACCGAACAGCGCGGTCATGAAGGCGTAAAAGACATAGCGGAAAGTGCGGCGCATCGCGGCTGATTCTAGCGCGCTTGCGTGACCGGCCTTACGTGCCATACAGGCGCTTGATGACCTCGTCCTTCATGCCGAAGCTCTTGCCTTCGCCGGGAAAGCTGCCCTCGCGCACTTCGGCCGCGTAGCGGGCGACGGCGTCCTTGATCGTTGCCCCGGCCTCGGCATAGCGCTTCACGAAGGTGGGCGTGAAGCCGGAGAACATGCCGACCATGTCGTGGAACACCAACACCTGGCCGTCGCAATCCGCGCCAGCGCCGATGCCAATGGTAGGGATGTCGATGCGGCCGGTAACCAGCTTGGCGAGCGGCGCCGGCACCAGCTCGAGCACCACGCCCCAGCAGCCGGCGCGGTCGAGCGCCACCGCGCCGTCGAGGATGCGCTTGGCCGCGATCTCGTCCTTGCCCTGCAGCTTGTAGCCGCCGAGCGCCGAGGCGGTCTGCGGCGTGAGCCCCACGTGGCCGAGCACCGGCACGCCGGCGCGCACCAGCGCCTCGACGATGGGCACTACCTCCTCGCCGCCCTCGAGCTTCACCGAATCGGCGCCGGCGTCTTTCATCAGGCGCGCCGCGTTCTCGAGCGCCTGCGCCGGCGTGCCGTAGGACAGGAACGGCATGTCGGCGATGACAAAGGCTTCCGGGGCCCCGCGGCGCACCGCGCGCGTGTGGTGCACCATGTCGTCCATGGTCACCGGCAGCGTGGAGTCGTAGCCCAGCACCACCATGCCGAGCGAATCGCCCACCAGGATGAGGTTCACGCCCGCCTCGGTGACCAGGCGCGCGGTGGGAAAGTCGTAGGCGGTGAGCATGGCGAGGCGCGCCCCTTTGGTACGGCGCAGCTCGAGTACGGTCGGTTTCATAGGCTCCCGAAGTCGAACAGCTTGCGGTCGAGGAGGTGCGAGGCGCGCACGTCGGTCATCGCGCGCATTATCGATTCGACGCGCCCGGGGTGGCGCTTCTCCCAGTCGCGCAGCATCTCGCCGATCACCTTGCGCTGCAGATTGTCCTGCGAGCCGCAAAGGGTGCAGGGAATGATGGGAAAGCCCCGGACTTGCGCGTAGGCGGCGAGGTCCGCCTCGGCGACGTAGGCGAGCGGCCGGATGACGACGTGCTTGCCGTCGTCGGACACCAGCTTCGCCGGCATCGCCTTCAGCTGCCCGCCGTGGAACAGGTTCAGGAAAAAGGTGGCGAGCACGTCGTCGCGGTGGTGCCCCAGCGCGATCTTGGTGGCGCCGAGCTCGCCCGCCACGCGGTACAGCACGCCGCGCCGCAGCCTCGAGCACAGCGAGCACAGGGTCTTGCCTTCGGGAATCACCCGCTTCACGATCGAGTAGGTGTCCTGCTCGACGATGCAAAACGGCACGCCGCGCGACTCAAGGTACGCGGGCAGCACCTCGGCCGGGAACCCCGGCTGCTTCTGATCCAGGTTGACGGCAATCAGCTCGAACTCGACCGGCGCCTTTTCCCTCAGCGAAAGCAGCACGTCGAGGAGCGCGTGGCTGTCTTTGCCCCCCGACAGGCACACCATGACGCGGTCGCCCGCCTCGATCATGCCGAAATCGGCGATCGCTTCGCCGACCTGCCGCCGGATGCGCTTGGCGAGCTTGCCCTCTTCGTAGGCGGCCTTGCGGCTGTCGCGGAACACAACGGGGCGTGCGGTCATGGGGCGGCGAGCTTCAGTCCGGCGATGCCGGCGACGATAAGGAGTATGGATCCGACGCGCACCAGGTCCTTTGGTTCATTGAACAGGATGATACCGAGGATGGCGACGCCCACTGCGCCGATGCCGGTCCAGACGGCATACCCGGTCCCGATGGGAATGGTGCGCACCGCAAGCGCCAGCAAGTACATGCTGGCCACCATGGCGGCGCCGGTGATGAGGGAGGGACCGAGGCGCGTAAAGCCGTCGGTGTACTTCAGGCCGATGGCCCAGACCACTTCGAGCAGCCCGGCCAACGTGAGCCAGATCCACGCCATGCGGTTTCCTAGAGGAAGATGGAGCGCCCGCCGTCCACTGCGATGATTTGCCCGGTGACGTACGGCGCGCAGGCGAGAAAGTGTACCGCCTGGGCGACGTCCTCCGGCGACCCCACCCGTGCGAGCGGCGTGGTCGCGAGGATGCGCTCGCGCTCGGCCTGGGAAAACTGGCCGTCGTCCGGCCAGGCGATGGCGCCCGGCGCGACGCCGTTCACCCGCACCCGGGGAGCGAGCTCGAGCGCCAGCGCACGCGTAAGCGAGGCAAGGCCGGCCTTGGCGATGCTGTAGACCGGGTAGCCCTTGAGCGGCCGCTCGGCGTGGATGTCGACGATGTTGACGATGGC
Organism: Burkholderiales bacterium; assembly: GCA_036259215.1. Lineage (GTDB taxonomy): Bacteria > Pseudomonadota > Gammaproteobacteria > Burkholderiales > SG8-39 > SCGC-AG-212-J23. The sequence continues at coordinate 4,479 of DATACE010000323.1, forward strand.
GCCGCCGTGCTTCGCCAGCTCCGGCGCGGCTTCCTGGCAGATGAATAGCGGCGCGCGCAGGTTGGAGCCGACCAGCTCCTCCCAGTGCGAAGCCTCGATCGCGCCCACCTCCACCGGAAAGAAGCTGGACGCATTGTTCACCAGCAGGTCGAGCCGCCCGAAGCTGTCGCGCGCCGCCCCGATCAACGCCCGCGGGGCGATCGGCGCGAGCAGCTCGGCTTTCACCCGGGCGGCGCTTTTCGCGCGCTGCGCGTTGAGCTCGCCCTCGAGCTTTGCCGCTTCGCCCTCCGAGTCGCGGTAGTGCAGCAGCACGTTCGCGCCCGCCGCATGCAGCCGGCGCGCGATCACCGCACCGACGCGCCTTGCCCCGCCGGTGACCAGTGCCGCCTTTCCGCTCAGCGATTGATCCATGAGGGCTTTGAATTCTAGGGTAAATTCGCACGGTGCTCTCCCGCTTGCGAGACGAGATCCGGCGCTGCGGCGGATGGATCTCATTCGCGCGCTACATGGAGCTCGTGCTGTACGAGCCGGGCCTGGGCTATTACACCGCGGGCGCGCGCAAGTTCGGCCCGCAGGGGGATTTCGTCACCGCCCCCGAACTGGGCTCGCCGTTCGGCCGCACGCTCGCCCGTCAGCTGAAAAGTCTTTCGGCCAACGCCATCGTCGAGCTGGGCGCCGGCAGCGGCGCGCTGGCCCAGGTGCTGCTCGGCCAGGGGGATTTCGACTACACCATCCTCGAGACCAGCGCCGAGCTGCGCGCACGGCAGCAAACGCGCCTGGGCGGGCGCGTGAAGTGGCTGGAGCGGCTGCCCGAGCGCATCCGCGGCATCGTCATTGCCAACGAAGTGGCCGACGCCATTCCGGTGCACGCCGTGGCGTGGCGCCCCGACGGCATCATGGAGCGCGGCGTTGCCTTTTCCAGCGGTTTGGGTTGGGACGAGCGGCAGGCGCAGGGCGAGCTGCTGGAGCAGGCGAGAGCGATCGAAGTTCCAGTACCTTACGAAAGCGAAATCGGCCTCATCGCGCGCGCCTGGATGCGCAGCCTCGCCGAGCGCCTGGATGAAGGGGTCATCTTCGTCATCGACTACGGTTTTCCGCGGCACGAGTATTACCACCCACAGCGCGCCTCGGGCACCTTGATGTGCCATTACCGACACCAGGCGCACGGCGACCCCTTCGCGCACCCGGGAGAGCAGGACGTGACCGCGCACGTGGATTTCAGCGCGCTGGCCGATGCCGCGGTTCAGGCTGGCCTGGACGTGCTGGGCTACGCCACGCAGGCGCAGTTCCTGGTGAACTGCGGCATCACCGAGGTGCTGTCGGAGGCGAACCTCGACAATGCGCTGCACTACGCGCCGCTCGCCGCCGAAGCGCAGACGCTGCTCTCGCCGGCCGAAATGGGCGAGCTTTTCAAGGTGCTCGCGCTCGGCAAAGGCGTCAGCGGCCCGCTGCTGGGATTCACCCGCGGCGACCGCGCTGCCACGCTTTAAGTAAACTTGCAGCCGATGCGGTTTGTCATGCTTTTCTTCTTCTTCGGGACTGCATTGGCCGACGAGGCGCAGGACGCGCGTCGCCGCTGGGAGGCGAGCCCGCACGGCCCGATGCTGGAGCGTATCCTGCCCCCTACCTTCGATCCTTCGCAGCTGCCCGAGCCGCGCTCCGTAGGCGCGCAACTCACGCGCCGCTACTGCGTGCAGTGCCATAACCTGCCCAATCCCGCCATGCACCACGCCGCGAAATGGCCCGCCATCGTCGAGCGCATGGTGCTGCGCATGCAGGGTCGCGGCAATCTGGGCGAGCTGATGGCCGAGATGATGGCCGGCATCCGGGCCCCCGGCGAGCAGGAGACCGTCACCCTCGTGCAGTACCTGCGCAAGCACGCGCAGACGCCGCTCGACCCGCGGCGCTATCCCGAGGTCGACCGGCCCTCGGGCGAGGCCTTCCGGCTGGCCTGCAACCAGTGCCACGTGCTGCCCGATCCCCAGCGCCACACCGCGGCCGAGTGGCGCGCGGTGGTGGCGCGCATGCAGGAGAACATGGAATGGATGAACCGCGTGGTGGGCTCCAGGCCGGTGCCCGGCGAGCCGCAGCTGCGCGTCGAGGAAATCAACGCGTTTCTCGCACGCTACGCAAGGAAATAGCCATGGCCAGACGCTTCGTCGACCTTTCCATCTACCTGGAGAACGACGTCATCTCGGATCCCGCCCCGTTCGGGCCCAGGATCACCTACCTCGACCACCGGTCGTCCGTGCCGCAGATGCTGCAGTTCTTCCCCGGCCTCAAGCCGGAGGACCTGCCCGACGGCGCCGCCTGGGCGGTGGAAAAGGTCGAGCTCATCACGCACAACGGCACCCACCTGGATGCGCCCTACCATTTCCATCCGACGATGAACAAGGGAGAACGCGCCATCGCGATCGACGAGGTGCCGCTCGAGTGGTGCTTCCAGCCGGGCGTGAAGCTGGATTTCCGGCACTTCCCCGACGGCTACGTGGCGAGCGCGAAGGACGTCCAAACGGAGCTCGAGCGTATCGGACACGAAGTGAAGCCGCTCGAGATCGTGGTGGTCAACACGCGTGCCGGCTCGCGCTACGGCCATGACGACTACGTCAACGCCGGCTGCGGCATGGGCTACGAGGCCACCATGTACCTCTTGGAGCGCGGGGTACGCCTCACCGGCACCGACGCATGGAGCTGGGACGCGCCGTTCGTCTACACCGCCGAGAAATACAAGGCGACCGGCAATGCCGCGCTCATCTGGGAGGGCCACAAGGCCGGCCGCGACCTGGGCTATTGCCACCTCGAGAAGCTGCACAACCTGGAAGCGCTGCCCGGCGACGGCTTCCTCATTTCCTGCTTTCCGCACAAGATCCGCGGCGCCTCCGCCGGCTGGACGCGCGCGGTCGCCATTTTCGAAACCTAGGCTGCCGGCTTCAGCTCACCTGCGGGACCGCCATGCCCTTTTGCACCGCCGGCCGCTCGCCGACGGCGTCATACCAGCGCTTCACGTTGGCAAATTGCGCGAGGTCGACGCGGTGCCATTCGTGGCGCGCCACCCAGGGGTAGAGGGCGACGTCGGCGATCGAGTAATCGCCGGCAAAATGGGAGCGGTCCGCGAGGTGCCGGTTCATGACGCCGTAGAGCCGCTTGGCCTCGTTGCCGTAGCGCTCGCTGCCGTACGGGACCTCGTCTTTCTTCGCGCGCATGAAGTGGTGCGCCTGGCCGAACATCGGGCCGACGCCGCCCATCTGGAACATGAGCCACTGCAGGACATCGTACCTCGTCGTCTGCGGCAGGAATTTTCCCGTCTTCTCGGCGAGGTAGATGAGGATGGCGCCCGATTCCATCATGGCATACGGCTTGCCGCCGGGTCCGTCGGGGTCGACGATCGACGGGATCTTGCCGTTCGGATTGATCTTCAGGTACTCGGGGGTGAATTGCTCGCTGTTGGTGCCGATGTTCACCTTGTGCACGCGATACGGCAGCCCGCACTCCTCCAGCATGATTGAAACCTTGCGGCCGTTGGGGGTGCTCCAGGTATAGAGTTCGATCATGGTCAAGTGGCTGATAACCCTGTTGGTGGCGTTGCTCGTATTATCGCTGGTCGCCCCGCGCCTGAGCCGCTACGGGCTGGGCCGGCTGCCCGGCGATCTGCGCATCCCGTTGCGCGGAAGGATGTACTACCTGCCTTTCGCCACCACCGTCCTGCTGTCGCTTGCCGTGTGGGGGATCGGCCGGCTTCTCTAGCGGCCGATAAAGACCGTGGTGCCGCTGAGCTGCATCATCTGCAGCAGCGTGTCGCTGAAGTAGAACTGCAGAATGGCAAACAGCAGCAGCAGCCCGAGCACCGTGCGCTTGGCGTACTCCCAGCGCCGCACCACGGGCTCGTTGGCCACGTTGCGTTCCTCGAGCTCGGCCACATAGCGGCGCAGCTTCTCGCGGCTGCTGAGCTCCTCGCGCGAGCGCACGTTCATGCCGCGCCCGACGCGGATCAGGTCGCGGATCAGCCGCAGCGCGACCTCCGGCTGCTCCAGCAGGAAGGCGGTGAAGTGCTCTCGCGGGATGACGCCTAGCTCGCAGCGCTCGAGCGCGGCGACCGAAGCCGAGCGCGGGCGGTCGTCCAGCATCATCTCGCCGAAATACTCGCCCGGGCCCTTGGTGGTGAGAACGAGCTCGTTGCCGTTCTCGTCGGTAAGAAATACGCGCACCCGGCCCTTCAGGATGACGAACAGCGAATCGGGCAGATCGCCCTCGCGCACCACCACGGCGTCGGGCGCCAGCGTGCGCAGGGCGGTCTTCTCGGCGAGCGCGCGCAGCGCCGGCTCGGGCAGCCCTTCAAGCAGCTTGATCTTCGCCAAGTCCATGGGCACTGGCCGATACTAGCATCACACCGCGTGCGAGATGGCGCGCTCGCGCGCCTCGTCGATCAGCCGCGGGATCTCGGCTGGCGCAGCCGCCTTTGCCGCAAGCGCGCCCGCATCCACGCCTTGGGCGGCCACAAGCGCCCGCTTCAGGCGGCCGATGTCGACATCCAGCGCCGCCAGCCGCGCGGCTTCGAGCAGCTCGGCGAAGCGCTCCGGGCGGCGCAGGGCGTCGGTGCGCTTGAGCAGCTCCAGCAGCGCCGCCGGCGATGCCAGCGCGGCGCCGCGCAGGGCGATGCGGTGCCGGCAGGCGAGCAGCGCCAGCTCGCGCACCTCGTTGGGCGCCTTGAGCCGCTCGCAGAGCGCCGCCACTTCGGCTTCCTGGTGAGGCCAGGCCATGACCGCGAAGCGCACCGGCACGGAAGCGCCGGCGCGCGCCGCCCGCGAGAGGATCTCGCGGATCGGCTTCACCCCGCCCAGCAGCCGGGCCGCCAGCCCGCAGCGCCCCAGCACCTCGAACATGAGCTCGGGATGGGGCTCGCCCAGGCCGCGCGAGAACTCCTGCCACACGCGCTCGGCGACGAGGTAGTCCGCTTCCCCCGACGCCACCATCTGCTGCATCAAAGCCATGGTTTCGTCGGCCACCCTGAAGCCGAAGCGCGCGGCGAAGCGCGCCACGCGCAGGATGCGCACAGGGTCTTCGGCAAACGCCTCGCTCACGTGGCGCAGCACGCCCGCCTCGAGATCCTGCTTGCCGCCGAACGGGTCGATCAACGCGCCGTCCGGGGCCTTCGCCATGGCGTTGATGGTGAGGTCGCGCCGGCGCAGGTCGTCCTCCAGCGTGACGTCGGGCGCCGCGTGCACGGTGAAGCCCTTGTAGCCTCGCCCGCTCTTGCGCTCGGTGCGCGCCAGGGCGTACTCCTCCTTCGTCCGGGGATGCAGGAACACCGGGAAATCCTTGCCCACCGGCTTGAAGCCCTGGGCCACCATCTCCTCCGGCGTGGCGCCGACGACTACGTAGTCCCGGTCCTTCAGCGGCAGGCCGAGCAGCTCGTCACGCACCGCGCCGCCGACGACGTACGCTTTCACTCGTACATGTCGAACTGGGGAATCGATTCGGCTTCGCGCTCGGCGGCCGCGATCCACTCCTGCATGGCCGGAAGCGCGAGCATCGCTTCGGCGTACGCGCGGTTGGAGACCTGCACGTCGTAGGTGCGAAACCGCAGCACCACCGGCGCGTACATGGCGTCGGCGGCGCTGAACCGCCCGAACAGGAACGGCCCTTCGGCCTGCGACCAGATCTCGTCGATGCGCCGGATCTCGCTCAGCACCTCGGGCGTGCGGCCCTTGCCCGGATAGCACTTGCGCACGTTCATGCTCATGTGCGTGCGCAGGTTGGCAAAGCCCGCATGCATCTCCGCGGACACCGAGCGCGCCCTGGCGCGCTCTGCCGGATCGGCCGGCCAGAGCTTCGGATTTTTTTCTGCGAGGTATTCCAGGATGGCGAGGGAGTCCCAGACCAGGGTGTCGCCGTCCTTCAGGATCGGCACCTTGCCGGCCGGCGAATGCTTCAGGATCTGCTGTCGGGCGCCCGGACCATAGAGCGGGATTCTCACGGTGTCGAACTCAAAGCCGGACGCCTTGAGCCCGAGCCATGCCCGAAGCGACCACGACGAGTAGTTGTAATTCCCGATAACCAGCAGCATGCGGCAAGTCTAGCAGCGCGGCAGGCGAAGCTCGGCGACAAGGCCCCCGTCCTGCGCATTGTCAAGGCGGATGTCGCCGCCGTGCCAGCGGGCAATGTTGCGGGCGATGCTCAGCCCTAGGCCGGTGCCGCCGCTTGCGCGGTTGCGCGAGCTTTCCAGCCGGTAGTACGGCTCGAACACGCGTTCCAGTTCTTCCGGTGGAATCCCCGAGCCGCGGTCGCGTACCGAGATGCGTAGACACTGCTCGCTGTCGTCGATGGCGATCTCGGCGCAGCCGCCATAGCGCACCGCGTTGGCGATGAGGTTATCGATGCAGCGGCGCAGAGCTTGAGGATCGGCCGGATAGGGCAGAAGTGGCGCGCCACTCACGCGTACCGCTTCGCCGGCTTCCCTGCGGTCCTCGCATAGGCTGTCCACCAGCGCCGCCATGTCGACCTGCTGGCGCCGCTGCTCATCCCCCACGGTGCGGAAAAAATCCAGCGTGGAGGCCACCAGCGCCTCCATTTCGTCCAGGTCGCGCTCGATCTTGGCGCGCAGCATGCCGTCCTGAAGCATTTCTGTACGCAGGCGCAGCCGCGTTATGGGGGTTTTGAGGTCGTGCGAAATCGCCCCTAGAAGCTGCGCGCGCTCGCGCAGCTGGCGGCGCACGCGGGCCTGCATGCGATTGAACGCCTCGATGACCTTGCGCACTTCGCTCGGTCCGCTCGAGGCGAGCGGCTGCCCGTCGAGCGCTTCGCCGATCGCGTCGGCGCCCTCCGCCAGGCGGGCGAGCGGACGCGTCGTCATGCGCACCAGGTACGCAGCGAGCGCAAAGCACACTGCGAGAAGCAGGAGCAGCCGCGGCACCAGCGATTCGAAGCGGCTGAGCGGCTCCTGAGGGATCGCCGCACGGAACACCGCCACGCTGCCGTCTTCGAGGCCGACTTGCGCGACCAGCGAGAATGTCCCGGGTAGGGCAAAGTAAAAATACCTCGCCAGCCACGTTTCGAACGCCGTCGCGCTCGGCGCGCCTTCGGCCGGCGTGATCTCGACGCTTACCGGCCACGGCGAGCCGATCTGCTGCTGCAGGGCCGCGGTGAACGTCTTCTCATAGGGGTCGTGCTCCGCGAAACCCGTGCGCACCGGGATCATCTTCTCGCTCAGCTCGACGCGCAGGTGCTCGCCGCGGATCTGCTGCGCCACGCTGCCGCGCTGACCCGGGGGCAAGTTGCTCAAGATGCGGGCAGTCTGCGCGATGCGCGCGGTGATCTGGTAAGCGGCCAGACGGTACACCGAGCTGCCGCGGTCGAAGAAGTTCAACACCAGGGTGGCGGCCTGCGCCGCGAGCAGGCCGGCGGCGAGCACCAGCAGCGTGCGGCCGAAGAGGGACGCCGGCACCAAAGGCATCAATCGAGCCGCTCGACCGGTACCGCGAGCACGTAGCCTTCGCTGCGCACCGTCTTGATGAGGCGTGGCTCGCGCGCGTCGTCCCGCAGCCGCATGCGCAAACGGCTCACCTGTACGTCGATGGAGCGGTCGAACGGCGTCGCGTCCCGGCCCAGGATCAGGTCCATCAATTGGTTCCGGTTCAGCACGCGGTTGGGGTGCTCGACGAACACCGACAGCAGCTTGAACTCAGCGTTGCTCAGCGCGATCACCACCCCGTCTGGCGCGACCAGCTGGCGCGCGGCAAGGTCCAGCAGCCAGTCGCCGAAGCGTACGCGGCGCGCGTCGCCGCGCGACGGCGGCAGCGCACGCGTGCGGCGCAGGATGCCCTTGATGCGCGCCAGCAGTTCGCGGGGATTGAACGGCTTGGGCAGGTAGTCGTCGGCGCCCATCTCCAGCCCGACGATGCGGTCGATCTCGTCCACCTTGGCGGTCAGCATGATCACCGGCAGCGTGGAGCGCGCGCGCAGGTCGCGGCACAGCGCAAGCCCATCCTCGCCGCGCAGCATGACGTCGAGCACGACGATGTCGGGCCTGCCTGCCTCGAGTAAGCGACGCATTTCCCGGCCGTCGGTGGCGAGCGAGACACGGAACCCGTTGCGCTCCAGGTATTCGCCCAGCAGCGCCCGGATCTCGGCGTCGTCGTCGACAACCAGCACGTGGTCCGGGCGTTCCATGGCGCGCTATTGTGCTTGAGGGATCCGGCCGTCTTGTAACACCGTGTAACAGAAACGCCGGCGGCAACACGCCGCAACCGCGCGGCGCCCTGCGGATACGAAATCGCTCAACGCCGACATTCCCGCCTTACACGGCGGCGATGCAATGGCTGCATCACTTCAACGGTAAAGCTCTCGCCCGGGCAGCTTCATCCCACTCAACGAAAGGATCTGCATGAAAAACCTGTTAGCCAGCCTGCTCGCCGCCCTGTTCGCCCTCGCCGCGGTTTCGACCTTCGCCGCGGCAACCCTGGGCGAGCCGCACACCACGGTGGCTGCGGATGACGACAAGGAAAAAGACAAGGACAAGGAAAAGGAAGACGGCAAGTAGCCCGGCTGAATCGCAGTTGGCCATGAGGCCGGGGGCAAGGGGAAGCTTGCCCCTTTTTTTCAGCCTGGCCCGGCCGCGACGCGCCCGCCGTCCTTGATCGGCGTGGCGAAGCTGTATTCGATGTCCCAGGGAAAGTGGATCCACTTCGTCTGCTTGAACTCCTTGACGAAGGTGTCGACGATCGGCCGGCCGGCGGGCTTGGCGTACAGCGTGGCGAAATAGGCCTTGGGCAGGAGCTGGCGCACCGCCTGCGCGGTGCGTCCGGTGTCGACCAGGTCGTCGATCAGCAGGTAGCCCTCGCCGTTGCCGGGCACGCCCTTGAGCACCTTGACGCTGCCTTGCACCTGCGCCGCCGCGCCGCCCGGCGCCGCGTCGTAGCTCGTCACGCAGATTGTGTCGACCAGGCGGATGTCGAGCTCGCGCGCCACCAGCGCGGCCGGCACCAGGCCGCCGCGCGTCACCGCGATGATGCCTTTCCAGGGACCCTTGGCGTGCAGCACTTCGGACAGGTAGCGGGCGTCGCGGTGCAGCTCCACCCAGGAGATGATGATTTCGTCTTCGTAGGGGACTCGAGCCATGGCGGATTCTATCGATTTGACTGGCCGCGGAAAGCCCAGCCGGTGAAGCGCGCCTCGATCATGGCGGTGCCCGCATAGAGCAGGATGCCGAGCACCGCCAGCACCAAGAGGCCGGCGAACACGATCGGCACCTGGAAGGCGGCCTGCGCATCGAGCATCAGCTTGCCGATGCCCTTGTTGGCGCCGACGGTCTCGGACACCACGGCGCCCACGAAGGCTAGCGTGATCGCCACCTTGAGCGAGCCGAAAAAGTACGGCAGGGAGCGCGGGATGCCGACCTTGCGCATGATGTCGAGCTTGGAGGCGCCGAGCGCGCGCAGCACGTCCTCGAGCTCGGGCTCGGTGGTGGCAAGCCCGGTCGCCACGTTCACGACGATGGGGAAGAAAGAGATGAGAAAGGCGGTCAGCACCGCCGGGATCTCGCCGATGCCGAACCACAGGATCAGCACCGGCACCACCGCGACCTTGGGCACCGAGTTGAAGCCGATCAGCACGGGATAGATGCCGGCGTACAGCGCGCGGTGCCAGCCCACGCCGATGCCCAGCAGCAGCCCGAACACCGTGGCGATGAGAAAGCCGGCGAGCGTGGTCCACAGGGTGACCCAGGAATTGTCGACGATCGGCGCGCGATACTGCCACAGGGCGCCGAACACGTCGGAAGGCGCGGGCAGGATGGTGAGCGGGATGTCCAGCGATCGGCAAAGCAGTTCCCAGAAAGCAAAAAGGGCTATCGTGAAGACGGTGGGCGAGATCACCTTGATGGCGAAGTCGCGCCGGTCCATCAGTGCTTTCCGATCCGCGCGCGCAGCTCGTGCACGATGTCCTGGAATCTCTGGGTATACGTAACCTCCAGGTCGCGCGGCCGCGGCAGGTCGACCGCGCAGCGCTGCACGATGCGCCCCGGCCGGTTCGACATGACGTACACCGTGTCGGCGAGGAACACCGCTTCGCGCAGGTCGTGAGTGACCAGCATCACCGTGACCTTGCGCGCCGCCTGCACGTCGCGCAGCACGCACCACAGCTCCTCGCGCGTGAAGGCGTCGAGCGCACCGAAGGGCTCATCCAGCAGCAGGATCTCCGGCTCGTGGATCAGCGCGCGGCAGATCGAGGTGCGCTGCTGCATGCCGCCGGAGAGCTCCCACGGATGCTTGTCGGAAAAGCCGGCAAGGCCCACCGAGTCGAGCAGGCTTTTCGCTTTCCCCGAATACCGGTCCCTGGAGAAATCCCGCCGGTAGGGCTGCACGATCTCCAAGGGCAGGAGCACGTTGTCCAGCGCGGTGCGCCAGGGCAGCAGGTTTGAGTTCTGGAACGCCATGCCGACCGAGCGCAGCGGCCCGAGGATCGGCTTGCCCTCGAGCGTCAGCTTGCCCGACGCCGGCGGGTGCAGGCCCGAGATCAGCTTCATCAGCGAGCTTTTGCCGCAGCCCGAAGGGCCGACCACCGCGATGAACTCGCCGCGCGCGATGTCCAGGCTGACGTCTTCAATGGCCCTGACCGCGGCGGCGCCGCGGCCGTAGGCCATGGAGACGTGTTCTAGCTTTACCAATTACTTGACGAGGCGCTGCTCCCGGGCGGGCAGGAACTGCGCGGTGAAGATGTCGGCGGCCTTGGGCTTATTCGTGTACTGGAAGGTCAGGCCGATCTGCTCGATCGAGCGCTCCAGGCGCTTCATGTCGACGGCGCCCAGGCCGTTCTTGCGCACGTCCGGGGTGACGAAATTCTTCTCCAGCGAGAGCTTCAGGCGCTCCAGCTCCACGTCGCGCTTGGCGATCGGATTGCGCTTCATGAGCGAGTCGATCGCCGATTCCGGGTCGCGCAGGGTCTCCTGGATGCCGCGGATGGTGGCGCGCACGAAGCCCGACACCAGCCTGGGCTGATGGCGCATCACGTCGGGGTTGGCCAGGATCACGTTCCCATAGAGATCCACGCCGTGCTCGCGCATGTGCAGCACCACGATGTCCTCTCCCTTCACGCCGTTGGCCTTGAGGTTCATGTAGGACGAGAACCAGAAGCCGGTGATCGCGTCGACCTTGCCCTGCGCGAGCATCGGCTCGCGCACCGGGAAGCCGATGTTCTCGATCTTCACCTTGGAGGCGTCGATGTTGTTCGCCTGCACGAAGATCGGCCACTGCGCGTAGGCGCCGTCGGGAGCGGGCGCGCCCAGCACCTTGCCCTCGAGGTCCTTCGGCTTGGCGATGCCGTTCTTCTTCAGCGACACGATGGAGAACGCCGGCGTGTCGTACACCATCATGACCGCCTTCACCGGCAGGTTGCGCGGATTGTCGCGGTACTTGATGAGCGAGTTGATGTCGGCGAAGCCCACCTCGTAGGCGCCCGAGGCGACGCGGTTGATGCCCTCGACCGAGCCCGAGCCCGGGTCGATGGACACGTTGAGCCCTTCGGCCTTGTAGTAGCCCTTGTCGATGGCGACGAAGAACGGCGCCGCCGGGCCTTCGAAGCGCCAGTCGAGCGCGAAGCGCACCGGCGTCTCCTTCTGGGCGAAGGCTGCACCGCAAACCAGGACGGCGGCGAGAAGACCGAGCAGGCGACGCATGTAGACTCCCCGAGGAATAGGTATGCTTGAGCCGCAAATTCTAGCCGAACAATGCGCGCCACCCTCGAGTTTTTCCTGAACGGCGAGCGAGTGTCGCTGCCCGCCGCGGCGGGCGGCCGCACCGTGCTCGCCTGGCTGCGCGAGGAGCGGCGCCTGGTCGGCACCAAGGAAGGCTGCGCAGAGGGCGACTGCGGCGCTTGCACCGCGGTGCTCGACGGCCAGCCGGTGAACACCTGCATCCTGTTCCTGGGCGCGCTCGACGGCAAGGCGCTCACCACGGTCGAAGGCCTCGGCGGCGCGCACCCGGCGCAGCGTGCCATGGTCGAGTGCCACGGCTCGCAATGCGGCTTCTGCACCCCGGGTTTCGTCATGGCGCTCTATGCGTTCTATCTGAAGAGAACCGCTTCGCTGGCCGATGCGCTCGCCGGCAACCTGTGCCGCTGCACCGGCTATGCGCCGATCCTGGCAGCGGGCGAGAAGATGTTCTCGTACCCCGCACCCGCGCAGGCCCCTGCCCCGCTGCACGAGCTTCCCCAGGAAG
>DATACE010000324.1:0-7359 GCA_036259215.1 Burkholderiales bacterium
GGCGTAGGCGACGCCGAACTTCGTTTCCCGCAGCCCGGTGGCGATGTAGGGATGCGTGCGCGCATCGATGTCGGGGTTGACGCGCAGCGCGATGGGCGCCCGGCGGGCCAGCCGGCGGGCGATGCGATCCACGCGCGCAAGCTCGCCCTCGGATTCCACGTTGATGCAGCCGATGCCCTGCTCGAGGGCGTACTCGATCTCGCCGGCGCCCTTGCCCACGCCCGAGAAAAAGGTCTTGCGCGGCTCGCCGCCTGCCGCGATCACGCGCGCCAGCTCCCCGCCTGAGACGATGTCGAAGCCCGCGCCGAGCCTGGCGAGCAGCGCGAGCACCGCAAGGTTGGAGTTCGCCTTCACGGAGTAGCACACCATCGCTTCGCGGCCGCGCAGCGCCTGGGTGTATTCGCCATACGCCGCGCGCACGGCCGCGCTCGAGTAGACGTAGCAGGGCGTGCCGAAGCGCCGTGCAATGTCATCGAGCGGCACCTGCTCGGCGCATAAAACGCCGTTGCGGTAGGCGAAAGCCACGCGGCTCAGGGTTTCTCGGGGTAGGGCACCGGCTTTTGCGGTGCCGGCTTGGGCGGCTTCACGCCCGGCGGAGGATTGTCGCGAAGGTACAGCGGCCCCTTCTGCCCGCAGCCCGCGGCAGCCAGCGCGAATGCGGCGCAAACCAGGAGGAAACGCATAAAATCCAAATGTTAGCACCCCATGACGGAAACCGAGTTCGAAGCATTGGCCAGCGCAGCGCTGCAGCGCATCGAGCACGCGCTCGAAGCGAGCGGCATCGATGCGGACTTCGAGCTCAAGGAGGGTGGTGTGCTGGAGGTCGAGTTTGCCGATGGCTCCAAGCTCATCGTGAACCGCCATGGCGTAGCGCGCGAGATCTGGGTTGCCGCGCGCGCCGGCGGCTTTCACTTCCGGTGGGACGGCACCCGCTGGCTCGACAGTCGCGACGGCTCCGAGCTGTTCGCCGCGCTGTCGAAGCTGGTGTCCGCCCAGAGCGGCGAAGCCGTCGTGCTGACAGCCTAGGCCGGAGGCGATTCCGCTTCGGGGTCGGCCGGCGTAAAGATCGGCGGCAGGGGCTCCAGCACTTCGGGGGGCGGCACCGCCTCGCGATAGAAATATTCCGCGGCGACGCGGCCATCGCCGTGCGGGCCCATCACCGGTACGCTGATCACGCCCGGCGGCGGCTCACGCGTCATCTCCGGGATCTCCTTCAGCATCCGGTCCATGTAGCCCAGCCACATCGGCAACGCCACCACGCCGCCCGTCTGGTTCCTGCCGAGTGTCTTGGGCTGGTCGAATCCCATCCAGGCGATGCCGACCAGCGAGGGCTGATAGCCGGCGAACCAGGCGTCGACGAACTCGTTGGTCGTGCCGGTCTTTCCGGCCAGGTCGGTGCGCCCCAGGCGCGTGGCGCGCGCCGCCGTGCCCACGCGTGTCACATCCTGCAGCATGTGATCCATGATGAAGGCATTGCGCGGATCGATGACCCGCAGCGACTCGTCGCCGGCCCGCTTGGGCTTGGCGAGGGCCAGCGGATTGCCCCGGTCATCGACGATCTTCTGGATGAAATACGGCTGGATGAGGTAGCCGCCATTGGCGAAGACGGCATAGGCGCGCGCCATCTGCCAGGCGGTGACCGAGCCTGCGCCCAGCGCCATGGTCAGGTAGGGCGGATGCTTGTCCGGCTCGAAGCCGAACCGCGTGACGTATTCCTGCGCGTACTTCGGTCCGATGGCCTCCAGGATGCGGATCGATACCATGTTCTTCGACTTGACCAGCGCGGTGCGCAGGCGCATCGGGCCTTCGAACTTGTTGTCGAAGTTGCGCGGCTCCCAGCGCTGGCTGCCGGTCTGCTCGGCCTCGAGCACTACCGGCTCGTCCGGCACCACGGTGGCCGGGGTGAAGCCCTTCTCCAGCGAGGCCGAATAGATGAACGGCTTGAACGAGGAGCCCGGCTGCCGCCATGCCTGCGTGACATGGTTGAACTTGTTGCGGCTGAAGTCGAATCCCCCGACCAGGGCGCGCACCGCGCCGTCCTGCGGATCGAGCGAGATGAACGCAGCCTCCACCTCGGGCAGCTGTACGATCTGCCAGGCCTTGCCTTCCTGCTGCACCCGGATGATGGCGCCGCGGCGGATGCGCTTCTGCGGAGGCGTCTTGGGATGCAGCGCCGGAGCGGCGAACTTCAGGCCCTCGCCGGAAAGGACGATTTTCTCGCCGGTGCGCAACGCGGCCTGGATCTGGCGCGTATCGGCGCTGAGCACGACCGCCGGCAGGAGGTTGTCGTTGTCGTCGTACTCGGCCAACGCATCGTCGAAATCGTCGGCCTGGGGATCCGAGGGCAGCTGAACGAAGCCCTCGGGAGCCCGGTAGCCGTTGCGACGGTCGTACTCTAGGACCGCCCGCCGCAAGGCGACATAGGCGGCCTCCTGGTCGGCCTTGCGGATGCTGGTATAGACGCGAAAACCGCGCGTGTAGACGTCCTCGGGGAAGTGCTCCGCGATCGCCTGCCGCACCATCTCTGCCGCGAACTCTGCATGAAGTGAGTACTCGTTCACTTCCCGTTTTGCGCGCACCGGCGCCTCAACCGCTTCGTCATGCTGGTCTGCGGAAATGTAGCCGAGCTCGGCCATCCGGCGCAGCACGTACTCCTGGCGCTGCTTGGCGCGTGGCGCGTTGGCGACCGGGTTGTAAAGCGACGGCGCCTTCGGCAGGCCGGCCAGCATCGCGGTCTCGGCCAGGGTCAGCTGGTCGAGCGCCTTGCCGTAATAGATCTGCGATGCCGCGCCAAACCCATACGCGCGCTGGCCTAGGTAGATCTGGTTGACGTACAGCTCGAGGATCTGGTCTTTGCTCAGGCTGTGCTCGATCTTGAAGGCGAGCAGCGCCTCGTACAGCTTCCTCGTCAGGGTCTTTTCCGAGGACAGAAAGAAGTTGCGCGCCACCTGCATCGTAATGGTGCTGGCGCCCTGGCGACGGTCGCCCGCAACGAGGTTGGCGTAGGCGGCGCGCAGCACGCCAAGGTAATCGATGCCTGCGTGCTCATAGAAGCGCTCGTCCTCGGCCGCGATGATGGCTCTCTTGAGCGCCTCGGGTACCTCGTGGATGGCGACCACCGCCCGCCGTTCTTCACCGAATTCGCCGATCTGCACGCCCTCCGCGGTATAGATGCGCAGCGGAATCTTGGGCTGGTATTCGGTGAGCGCCTGCAGGGACGGAAGGTTCGGATAGGCCAGCGCAGCGACCAGGGCCACGCCCAGTGCGCACAGCACGGCCGAGCCCGCCAGGATGGCGAGCGGCAGCGTAAGAAAACGGAACCACATCAAAGGACTTAGACCGTTGCCGGAACGTTATGACTGCGCCTGCTTTCGTGGCTCATGATACCCCTTCAACCCTTGTGGAAGATTAACTAGACACGCGCAGGGGTTGTTGCTAGCATTTAACGCGAATTCTACGTATCTTCCCTAAGGGCCGGTACGGAAAAGAAAAAATAAAAAAAACGGGGACTCTAATTCGTAACAACGGAATCTGACGGCATGGCATTCGACCTGTTTCAGCCCAAGGCGCCGCCGCTGTTCGGCCTCGATATCTCTTCGTCGTCGGTAAAGATGCTTGAAATCGTCGACGCCGGCAAGGCCGCCTACCGCGTCGAGCGTTATTCGATCGAGCCGCTGGCGCGCGACGCGGTGGTCGACGGCAACATCAACAACCTGGAGGCGGTGGCCGAAGCGGTAAAGCGCGCGCACAAGCGCTTGGGCACCCGCACCAAGCACGTCGCCATGGCGGTGCCCACCGGCGCCGTGATCTCGAAGAAGATCGTGGTGGCGGCCGGGCTGCCCGAATCAGAGCTCGAGCTGCAGGTGGAGACCGAGGCGAACCAGTACATCCCGTTCGCCCTCGAGGAGGTCAATCTCGACTTCCAGGCGCTCGGCCCCTCGGCGGCGAACCCCGAGGAGCAGGAGGTGCTGATCGCCGCCACCCGCAAGGAGAAGGTCGAGGACCGCGTGGCGGTGGCCGAG
Organism: Burkholderiales bacterium; assembly: GCA_036259215.1. Classification (GTDB taxonomy): domain Bacteria; phylum Pseudomonadota; class Gammaproteobacteria; order Burkholderiales; family SG8-39; genus SCGC-AG-212-J23. Next base: position 4,023 of record DATACE010000324.1, read on the forward strand.
TCGGCCGGTCTCAAGGCGCTGGTGATGGACGTGGAGTCCTTCGCGCAGCAGGCGGCGCTGGGCCTGGTGGTGCAGAGCCTGCCGGGCGGCGGCAAGGACCAGAACGTCGCCGTGGTGGACGTGGGCGCGAACGTCATGAACGTCACCGTGCTGCGCAACGACCAGTCGGTTTACGCGCGCGAGCAGGCGTTCGGCGGCAACCAGCTGACCCAGGACATCGTCAGCCGCTACGGCATGAGCCCGGAAGAGGCCGAGAATGCGAAGCGAACCGGCGGCCTGCCGGACGACTTCGACGCCGAGGTGCTGCGGCCGTTCATGGAGAACCTTTCCATGGAAGTGCAGCGCGCCCTGCAGTTTTTCTTCACCTCGACCCAGTACCACAGCATCGACCACATCCTGCTCGCCGGCGGCTCGGCGGTGATTTCAGGGCTCGACGCCATCGTGAACACGCGCACCCAGGTGCCCACCAGCGTGGCCAACCCGTTCGCCTCGATGCAGACCTCGCCGCGCGTGCAGCTGAAGCGGCTGATGATCGATGCGCCCTCGCTGATCGTCGCCTGCGGTCTCGCCATGCGGAGGTTCGACCCGGTATGACCCACGCCCGCATCAACCTGCTGCCGCACCGCGAAGAGCGGCGCAAGGCCGCGCGCCAGCACTTCTTCGTGATCGCCGGCGGCACCGCGCTGATCGGCGCCCTCGTCGTGGTCGCCATGCACGGCTTCTATGCCGCGAAGATCGAGACGCAGAACGAGCGCAACCGCTTCCTCAAGAGCGAGATAGCGAAGCTGGACAAGGAGATCGCCGAGATCAACAAGCTGAAAAGCGAGATCCAGGCGCTGCTCGCGCGCAAGCAGGTGATCGAGACGCTGCAGGCCGACCGCGCGCAGACCGTGCACCTGCTCGACGAGCTGGTGCGCCAGATGCCCGAGGGCGTGTACCTCAAGTCGGTCCGGCAGAAAGGACTGAGCGTCAACGTCATCGGCTACGCTCAGTCCAATGCGCGCGTGTCGACGCTGATGCGCAACATCGAGGCCTCGCCCTGGCTCGCCAACCCCGGGCTGGTGGAGGTCAAGGCGTCCACGGTCGCCAAGCGCCGCATCTCCGAGTTCAACCTCAACTTCCAGGTCAAGCGGGCGGAAGTGAAAGACGCGTCCAAGGACGCCGGCAAGGCCAAGCCCCCGGCGAAGAAAGGCTAGCCATGGCCCTCAACATCAACGCGCTGGTCGAGGAATTCAAGCGCACCAACTGGCAGGACCCCGGAACCTGGCACTTCGCGCCGAAAACGCTGGTGCTGCTCGCCATCCTGGTCGCCATTCCGGTGGCCGGATTCCTCCTCGATACGCGCAGCCAGATCGAGGCGCTGGACCGCGGCATCGCCGAAGAGGAGAAGAACAAGCAGCAGTACCTGGCGAAGAAGAAGCTGGCGGTCAACCTGGACCTGCACCGCCAGCAGCTGAAGGAGATCGACACGCAGTTCGGCGCGCTGCTGCGCCAGCTCCCGGACAAATCGCAGATGGACGCGCTGCTCGTCGACATCAACCAGGCCGGCCTGGGGCGCGGCCTGCAGTTCGAGCTGTTCAAGCCGGCGCCCCGCGAAGCTGCGCGGGAGTTCTACGCCGAGCTGCCGATCCAGGTAAAGGTGCTGGGGACTTACCACGACATGGGCGCGTTCGCGAGCGACGTGGGGCAGCTCTCGCGCATCGTCACGCTCAACGACGTGAAGATCGATACGACCAAGGACGGCTCGCTCGCCATGGAGGCAACGGCGCGCACCTTCCGCTACCTCGACGACAGCGAGATCGCGGCGCAGCGCAAGTCCGCGGCCGCCGCGCGCAAAAAAGGAGGGAAGAGGTGATCCGGCGCGGCCTCATCGCCGCCGCCGTGCTGGCGCTGGCTGCCTGCGGCGGGGAGGAGCACGGCGACCTGAAGCAGGAGCTGAACCAGCTCACCAAGGACCTGCGCGGGCGCGTGGACCCGCTGCCGCAGGTCAAGCCCTACGAGCCGGTCCCCTACACGGCCGAGGGGCAGATCGACCCGTTCCGCCCAGAGCGCATCGACGTGGCGGCGCTGCGCGCGGCGCCCAGTGCCAGCGACTCGCGCCTCGAGAAGGAGCGCGACCGGCCGAAGGAGCCGCTCGAGGCGTTCCCGCTCGAGTCGATCCAGATGCTCGGCACCATCACGCAGAACAAGGAAACCTTCGCCCTGGTGAAGGCCGGGCCGAACCTGTACCGGGTGCGGCGCGGCAACTACATGGGGCAGAACTTCGGCGTCGTCACGGGCATTGACGAAAGCCAGATCAGCCTCAAGGAGCTGATCCAGGATAGCGGCGGCGAATGGGTGGAGCGCGACAGCGCCCTCCAACTGGTGGAGACAAAACGATGAAAAAAAGCATCGGCATCGCGTGGGGGTTGGTCCTCTGGCTTTCGGCCGCCGGACTCGCGCTTGCCCAAACCAACAGCATCGAGAACTTCGAGGTGACGCAGCAGGCGGGCAGGACCGTCGTGCGCATCACCACCAAGGAGCCGCTGCGCAACGTGCCGCCCAACTTCACCGTCGCCAGCCCGGCGCGCATCGCGTTCGACTTCTCCAACACGGTCAACGCGCTGGGACGCGCCAGCCAGGACATCGCCCAGGGCGAGCTGCGCAGCATGAACCTGGTGCAGGGCGCCGACCGCACCCGCCTGGTGCTCAACCTGCGCCGCCCGGTGGCCCACGAGACCACGCTCGACGGCAACACCGTCGTGGTCACGCTGGCCGCCCCGGCAGTCGCGCAGACGCCCCGCGGCCAGCCGGCGCTGTTCGCCGAAGGCCGCACCGACGCCAAGCACCAGATCCGCGACATCGACTTTCGCCGCGGCACGGCGGGCGAAGGGCGCGTGGTGGTCGACCTGTCGGACACCACCACCGGTATCGACATCCGCCAGCAGGGTCAGAACATCATCGTCGAGTTCCTCAAGACGGCGCTTCCCGACAACCTGCGCCGCCGGCTAGACGTGGTGGACTTCGCCACGCCGGTGAACAGCGTAAGCGCCTTCCAGCAGGGCGACAACGTGCGCATGGTGATCGAGCCGCGCGGGCAGTGGGAGCACAACGCCTACCAGTCCGACACTCAATTCGTGGTCGAGGTGAAGCCGGTGATCCCGGATCCGTCTCAGGTCTCGCAGCGCGGGCGCTATACCGGCGAGAAGCTGTCACTCAACTTCCAGAACGTGGAAGTGCGCGCGGTGCTCAACGTCATCGCCGACTTTACCGACCTCAACATCATTACCAGCGACAGCGTCACCGGCAACATTACCCTGCTCCTGAAGGACGTGCCTTTGGACCAGGCCCTCGAGAT
>DATACE010000325.1:0-20288 GCA_036259215.1 Burkholderiales bacterium
CCGCATGCGCGGCTTCCAGATCTGGCTCAATCTGCCGGCGAGCGAAAAGATGAAGCCGGCCGCCTACCGGGACATCAAGGCGCAGGACATTCCTGAAGTTTCTTTGAATCAAAACAGCAGCGTGAAAGTCATCGCCGGCAAGCTCGACGGCGCGACCGGACCGATCCACGGCCTGTCCACGGAGCCGCTGATTTTCGACGTTCACCTCGCGCCCGGCGCGGTGCTCGAGGCGCCGGTGCCCGCCGGGCACAACGCGTTCCTCTATGCCTACGAGGGCGAGGCGCGCGTCGGCGCGGAAAAAAAGAACTTGCCGCACCGCGCCGCCGGGCTGCTGTCCGACGGCGAGGGGGTGCGCCTCGAGGCGGGCGAGCACGGCGCGCGCGTGCTGCTGCTCGCTGGCAAGCCGATCGGGGAGCCCATCGTGCAGTACGGCCCGTTCGTCATGAACTCGCGCCAGGAGATCGAGCAGGCGATCCAGGACTACCAGTCGGGCGAGCTGACCCGCGACCCGGTGCGGCGGGTGGCGTAAGGCGCGGGCGGGCAGCGCGACCAACGGGAATTTATTCCGGAGGTTGCCGTGCCTGCTCGCCTTGCATCTCTATTGATCGTTGCGTTCTTCAGTGGCGCGGCGCTTGCGCAAAAGGCGCCGATCTATTCGGACGCCTCGGGCGCGATCCGCGGCTACGACCCGGTCGCGTATTTCACGGAAGGGCGGCCGGTGAAGGGCTCCCGGGAATTCAGCTACCGCTGGAACGGCGCCGAGTGGCGCTTCGCCAGCGCCCAGAACCGCGAGCGTTTCGCTTCGGCGCCCGAAAAGTACGCCCCGCAGTACGGCGGCTATTGCGCCTACGGCGTCGCAGGCGGCTATGCCGTCAAGATCGAGCCCGAGGCGTGGAGCGTAGTCGATGGCAAGCTGTACTTGAACTACGACCGCAGCGTGCAGGCGAGCTGGAAGAAGGACGTGCCGGGCTACATCCGGAAGGCCGATGCGAACTGGCCCACGGTGCTTGCCAAGTAACCTTCAACTGACGCCGTAGGGGCGGGTGATGATTTCCAGCAGGTGCCCGCTCGGGTCCTGGAAATAGACGCCGCGCCCGCCGAAGTGGTGGTTGATCTCGCCCTGCCGGGTGCGCCCCGGATCGGCCCAGTAGGCAAGCCCCCGTTGCTGCACGCGGGCGAAAATGGCATCGAACTCGGCGTCGCTTACGAGGAACGCGTAGTGCTGCGTCTGGATCTCCATGCCGTCGGCGTCGAGGAAATCCAGCGTCACCTCGTTGTCGACCTGCACGCCCAGGAACGGCCCGAAGGGCACCGGCGCGGGCCTGCCGAAAAGTGCGGCGAAAGACTCGGCCGCGGCGCGCGCGTCGAGCGAATGCACGATGGTGTGGTTCAGCTTGATGGCCATGCCGCCAAGGGTAAGACGGGACGCGCTTTTCATGAAGTTTTGCACGTCTGTGCGCATTCCCCGATAGGCAGGGACGTGCGCTTTCCGTAGTGTCGCAGTGCAGGGGGAGCTCTACGGGGGGTTGCCATGGGAGCAGCAGCTCAGGATGTGGAAGCCGACCTCGGCGCGCGGGTGGAGGCCCTGTTCGGCCGCTGCCCCGAGCTCTGGGGGTTCCAGGTGCAGGAGCGGGTGGTGGAAGGCTCGGGTATCGAAGAAGCCGGGGTGCGCGAGCTGGAGCTGTACATCGCCGGCATCGACGTGTTTCCCGCGCTCGGCTCGGCGCAGTCCGAGACGCTCGTGGCGCAGATCTCGGCGGCGCTCGCCGATCTGCTGGAGGAAAGCCCCGAGGCCGCCGACCTTCTCGCCGGGCGCACTTTCGCCCGGACGGTGCACTAGTAGCGCTTCTGGCCTTTGATCGACCAGGGCAGCGCCACGCCGCCTTCGGTCTCCTCGGGATTCGGGCCAGGGCGCACGGTGCCCTTTTTCGGCCGGCCGGGCCGGAAGGTGACGCTGAAGATCTTGAGCGGCGGCACCACCGGGGGCGCCTCCATGAACCGGCAGTCGGACTCGGAAGGCACGCTCAGCTGCGAGCCAAGCTTCTTGCCGTCGAGCATCACCGTGTAGCGCAGCATGTGCATGGATCCGGGCGCGGGTTGCGCCAGGATGTCGTACTTGCCGATCTTGAAGCGCCTGCGTTCGACCGGCGTCATGCCGCGGCCCGCTCTGTCTTGCCACCCCATACCGCCCAGAACTCTTCCCCGCGCGCTTCGATCTTGAAGCGCAGCACCGTTTCCGGATCCACGCCCTGCACGGTGCGCGCCTTGTCTTCCGGCAGGTGGCCTTCGAGTCCCTCGCCGTAGACCAGCAGGCCTTCGGCACCGCCCTGCTTAAGCGCGAGGCGGCAATGCTCCAGGCGCTCGCGCCCGGCCGCCTTGTCCGACCAGGGCCGCGAGCCGGCGACATTGGGCGCCCACAGAAGATAGCTGCACGCACCGCCGCCGGAGGCCACGCCCTTGGCCCAGATGGTCATCACCACCGTGCCGTCGGACTTGCGCACGCCGCTCCAGCTGCCGCGCGTGTCCTGCAGGAACACGCCGCGCGCCTCGAAGGCGCGCGTGCGCGATACGAGGTGACGGCCGTTCTTGACGCCGGTCGCCGCGCTGCCGGCAAGCGCGCGCTTGGGCATGGTTTTCAGCACGTCGGCGCACAGCTCGGCGACGCCAGCCTCGCCCAGCGCCTCGGCGTTGGCGCGCAGCTGCTCGACTTCCTGGCGGCCGAGCTGCGAGACGCGCTCGCGGGTCCAGTCGGCGGCATTGCGGGGAATGATGCGGGGAACTCGGGAGGGCTTCATCGAGGGCCTGCCTGGGGTGCCGGGCCCTCCATTGGACCACAGATCAGGCGCGCACGTCCGCGTAGCCGGGTGTTTTGTCGAACACCGAGCGGGCGAAAGGGCACAGCGGCAGCAGCTTGAGATGCTCCGCGCGCGCCCATTGCACCGCGGAGGCGACCAGCTTGGCGCCGGTTCCAGTGCCGCGCAGCGCATCGTCGACTTGCGTGTGATCGAGGATCACGCGCGATCCGGCGACGGTATAGGTGAGCTCGGCGAGCCGGCGCCCGCCGCGCTCGAGCACGAAAGCGCCGCGCTGGCCGGACGGAACATGAAGGATGGTGTCTTCCATGCCTCGCATTATCGCCGCTACACTGCCGCGCTTCACGATGCCGGATACCGACGCTACATCGCCGCGGCGCCACGAGGAAGGCTTGCGCTTCGTGCGCCGCATGCACCTGCCGCGCACGCTGGGATTGGCGCTCGGCGGCGTCGCCATCGGCACCGTGCTGTGGACGCGCGGCGCGCATCCGCTTGCCTGGGCGGCGCTCGCCGCCAGCGCGCTCGCCTGGCCGCACGTCGCCTATGCGCTGGGCCTGCGCAGCGCCGATCCTTACCGCAGCGAACTGCGCAGCCTGACGCTCGACTCGGCGCTCGGCGGCGCCTGGATCGCGGCGCTGCAGTTCAACCTGCTGCCCAGCGTGGTGCTGCTCGCGATGTTGAGCATGGACAAGATGGCGGTGGGCGGCGCGCGCTTTCTCGCCCGGACCAGCGCCGTGCTGGCGCTCGCCTGCCTGCTGGTCGCGGCGCTGAACGGCTTCGCCGTGCGGCCCTACACCAGCTTCGCCGAGATGCTGGGGACGCTGCCGCTGCTTGCCGCCTATCCGATGGCCGTGGGCTTCATCACCTACCGCCTGGCGCGGCGCGTGCGCGACCAGAACCGCCTGTTGTCCGAGATCAGCCGCACCGACGGCCTCACGCGCCTGCTGAACCGCCGCTATTGGGAAGAGGCAGTGGCCGCCGAGTTCGAGCGCTGCCGGCGCGCAGGCGGCCGCGCCTCGCTGCTCATGCTCGACATCGACCACTTCAAGGCGATCAACGACCGTCATGGCCACCCGGCAGGCGACGAGGTGATCCGCAAGCTCGCCTCGATCCTGCGCGATACGCTGCGCGAGCAGGATGTGCCCGGCCGCTACGGCGGCGAGGAGTTCGGCATCGTGCTGCCCGACACCGGCGCCGCGGGCGCCGAGGCGATCGCCGAGCGCGTGCGCACGCGCATCGAGGCGAGCACGCTTTCGGCCTCGGGCATCCGCGCCACGGTTAGCATCGGTATCGCCGCGCTCGATGTCGAGGACCGCGACTACTCGGTGTGGATCGCGCACGCCGATCGCGCGCTGTATTCGGCCAAGGAGCGCGGCCGCAACCGCAGCGTGCGGTACACGGCGGCCGCCTAAGCGGGCACGCAGCTTGCTGCTACGGGAGCGTCACTTTCCGGAGGGTCCCATGGAATACACGCAAACGAAGGCGCCGAGCAACGTGCAGGAAATACCGACGCGTCCCGAAGATACGTACCGCAACATGCGTGAGGCGATGGACGAGTACGTGGCGAGCGCCACCGACATGGCGCGCGAGGCCGCGGCCTACGCCGATCGCACCGTGCAGCAGAACCCCTGGACCGCAGTGGGCCTGGGCTTCGGCCTGGGCATGGTGTTCGGCGCGCTCGTCGCCATGGTGTCGCGGGGAAGGTAGCTCCCCATGGGGACAGACCCCTGGAGGCCTGTCCCCAGTCCTAGCGTTTGAACGGGGCGCCCAGCTCGTCGCACTGCTGGCGCGCGTACTGAGCGCCGATCACGCCAAAGTCGTCGGGGCCGTTGTTCACGGCCACGATTTTCTCGTTGCGCAGGAACACCGTCATCGGATAGAAGCCGTCGTAGGCGCCGCTGCGGTTCTTGTCGTTCACCCACACGCATACCGCCCAGCCGAACTGGCGCGCGCGCAGCGGGCTTTCCTTCTGGTACATCACCTTCGGCTCCGTGCGGAACTCGACCACGGCGTCCTTCGGGTCGTTCAGCCGGATGCCGAGGTAGCTGCGGATCTCCTCGCGCCAGCGCTCCGGCTTCGGGCCATAGTCGACCGCCTGCATCTCCGAACGGCGCACCGTGGTGTCGCAGCCCAGCAGGGCGGTAAGCAATGCAATTGCGAGCAGAATTCTTGACATCAAGGCCTCCTTCGCGGGGATTCTAACCTCTCGACAATCCGCGGTAGAAGAGCAGCATCGCCGCGATCTGCACCACGTGGTAGAGGTCGTTGTGGTTGAAGTGCCGGTGCAGCGCGAGGCCGCCCGCCTGCGCGATCGCCGCGAGCACCGAAACGCCCACGCCGGCGAGCATCCAGCCGTTGAAGCGCCACAGGTGCAGCGCGCCGACGATGGCAAGCGCCGATGCGGTATCCACGATCACCCAGACGAAGTGGTCGTGGAACAGCATCCAGCCGCAGTAGAGCAGCAGTTTCAGGGCGGCGAAGCCGATCAGCAGGCGCCGGCCCGCGCCGCCGAGCGCGATCTCGGCGGAACCCGCCACCATGCCGAAGCTCGCCACGCCGACCGAGAGGATCGTGGCCTTCCACAGCGGGTCGCTCTGCACGAAGCCGTGCCACGTGCCGCCAAGAAACGCGGCGAGCGCGAGCGCAAGGAACGCAGCCGCCCAGTATTTCGAAAACTTGAAAAGCCGTATACCCAGGTACGCGGACACCGCGCTCAAGGCATAGTCGGTGAGCATCGTGACCGGCTCGCTCATCGTGCGAACCTCGCGCGGTGCCACAGCCCGACCAGGATGACAAACGCGGCGAGCGCCCAGTGGAAGAAGATCGGGATCAGCGGGCCGTCGGGCCTTAGCGTGAGCTGCAGTGGCAGGCGAACCAGCATCACCGCGAAATAGAGCCAGCCAAACCACAGCCACGGCCCGGCGAAGAAGCGGCGCGGCTGCACGAAGAAGCCGCGGCCGCGCGTGAAGTCGAGGCAGACCTTCGCCATCAGCGCAAGGATCGCGACCTGCGAGGGCAGCAGGTAGGGGTAAGGCATGAGCCCCGAGTACCAGCGCGGCATCGCGGGCAGCCAGTCGACGCCGAAGAACGCCACCACGGCCTGTCCCAGGACGCGCAGCGCGAACAGCGCAAGCAGCGTCCACAGGGCCGGGGTCACGGCGCCAGGCTCACTTCTCCGGGAAATACATCCGCTTGTAGTGCCGGTACCACTCGCTCTGGAAGAGCTCCTCGGGGTCGTACTTTAGCTTCAGCTTGAGGAACTCCGGCATCTGCGGGAAGCAGGCGTCCACCTGCCGGCGCAGCGCGTAGCGGTTGTAGGTCGGGTAGTAGCTGCCGCCGTGGCGCAGGCCGATGTCGATGAGGCGGCGCAGCGCGTCGCCGCCGCGGATCACCCCGCCGATGGTGTGCTCGATGTGCAGGTTGAAGATGACGCACGCGTAGGGCTTCTTCGCCCAAGCGAGGAAGCTTTCGTTGTCGTGCTCAATCAGGCGCACGGTGCCGTAGATCACGCCGACGCTGCTGCGGCGCAGGTACTCGCGCGCCTCGGCCATGAACCGGTCGAGCGCCTCGCGCTCGCAGTAGATCTCGGTGATCGCCTCCGAGGCCCGGTTCTCCGACTTCATGCGCCGCTCGAGCACGCGGTGGTAATCGTCGGGATAGGCGCTCATCTGGTGCTCGTCCGACCAGTAAAGCTGCCCGTTGGTGGAAAGGTAGTAGCTCGAATAGCGCTTGAACGCCTCGGCCTTCTTGGTGTGCGCGAGCAGCAGCAGGTCCACCCAGTCGCGGCTGCCCAGCTCCCGCTGCAGCCCGACCATCGGCGTGTCGTCGGGGACCGGGCGGTAGCACGAGAACACGCCCTGGCGCATGAAGTCCTTGGAGGTCTCGTCGATGGCGTATTGGAAGTCGCCGTACAGGAAGCCCTCGTTGATGCGCTCGGCGAAGGCTTCGGCCAGGCCATCGACGCTGCGCAGCTCGACCACTCGCTCGAGCTTGCGCCGCGGCACCAGGCGCAGGGTGGCCGAATAGATGAAGCCGAACAGGCCGTAGCCGCCGATCACCAGGCTGAACAGCTCCGGATTCTCGGTGCGGCTGCAGCTGCGCAGATTGCCCTTGGCGTCGACCAGCTTGAACGACTCCACGTCCTGCACGAAAGGCGCCATGGCAAGGCCGCGGCCGTGGATGTTGGCCGAAAGGCAGCCGCCGATGGTGAGCCGGTCGGCGCCGGTCTGCTTCTGCGCGAACGCCCAGGCGCGCGGCTCTCCGCGCTGCGACTCGTGCAGGTATTCGAGGATCTGCGGCCACTGCACGCCCGACTCCACCTCCAGGAGCCCGCGCTCGCGGTCGAACGACAGCACCCGGTTCAGCTTTCGGATGTCGAGCATCACCGCGTCGGCGCAGAACTGCTGCCCGCCCATGGCGTGGCGCGAGCCGGAGATGCACACGTTGCGCTCTTCCTTGCGCGCGGCGCGCAGCTGCGCGCGCACTTCGTCGAGCGTCTGCGGCGTGGCGATGCGCCACACCCGCGCGGAGTTGAGCTGCGAGTGGACGTCGTTGACGAGGATGGTGCCCGGCTCGGGCTTGGGCTTCTTGTCCTGGGCTAGGCCGGGGAAGGGCCAGGCCGCCGCGCTCGAAAGCAGGGCGGCCAGGCGGACGAAGTCGCGGCGCGTGATCACGCGCCGGATTGTAGGGCTACTCGGAGCGTTTGATGTCGAGCGGCAGCGTGCCCGGAGGCAGGTCGTCGTGACGCAGACCGCGCGGGCCGGGCTCGGAGAGCGACTGGACCGCGGGCGGCGTGGCATTTTTTTTCGGCCGGCCGGGGCGATGCGTGACCTGGAAAATCTTCACCGGCGGCACGGCGGGCGGGCTCTCCAGGAAGCGGCAGTCCGATTCGGTCGGCACGCTGAGCAGCGCGCCCAGGCGCTTGCCGTTCAGCATGATCGTGTAGCGGAGCATGTGCGCCGAGCCCACGGCAGGCTGGGCGACGATATCGTACTTGCCGATCTTGAAATTCCTGCGCTCGACTGCGGGAAGAGCCATGTAGGTCAGGTCCTCTGCGGAGGGTGAAAGAGCGAAGCAGAGGACAGGGTTCGCGCGCCTAAGCTTCGAAGCCCGCCATTTTAACCTTTGTTGGAGCTTTTGAAAACGGCGCTCATGTCCACCTCGTCAAGCTTCACCGCAGCCTTGGAGGCGGCCTCCAGGGCGGCCTTTACCTTGGGCGTTTCGTGCGACGCGGCCTCGAAGGCCTCGGCCAGGCGAAAGCACAGGGCCGCAAGCGCTTTCGGTTCCGGTTTCTTCTCCGACGGCGCCGAATAGATCCGCTGCGCCATACCGATGTAGATCTCGCGCGCGAGCTCGAGGTTCGGATCCTTCGTGTCCTGGGTTTTCATGGCGCCGAGCGTAGCGGCCGGACGGGCCGCCTGGCAAGCACGAAGAATACCGAGCCCAGGCCGGCGAGCAGCGCGAGCAGGGTGAAGCCCAGCCGGTAATTGCCGGTGGCATCGGCGAGCATTCCGGCGATCATCGGCCCGCCTACCTGCCCGATGACGATGATCATGAACGACAGCCCCAGGATCATGCCGATCGCGCTGCGGCCGAAATAGTCGGCGCGGATCGCCTGCATGAAGGGCCCGCGCAGCCCCCAGGCCACGCCGTGCAGCGCGGCGAACGCGACCAGCCAGGGCAGGCCGGTGGCGTAGGTGAGGCTGAGCAGTCCCAGCGCGTGCATCAGCATGCATCCCGCGGCGATGTAGCGCTTCTCGTAGCGATCGCCGATCACCCAGCCCACCACCACGCCGATGATCTGGCAGATGGTGAGCAGCGTGATGACCGCCGCCGCCGCGCCCACGCTGTAGCCGAGCGCCTCCTTCATGTGCGCGATGGCGTGCACGCTCACCGCGCCGACGACGAACAGCGCGAACCCGTGGCCGAGCGACAGGAGCCAGAACGCGGGCGTGCGCAGCGCTTCGCGCGCGGTGAAATCACGGGTGCTGGAAAGCGCCTTCTCCGGATGCTCGCTTTTCGAGTCGGTCTCCACGGGTATTCCATCGACCGTCTCGCCGTGGTCCTCGGGGCGCCGGCGCATCACCATGGCAAGCGGGAAGCCGAGCACGATGGCGAGCACGCCGGAGCCGAAGGCGGTGGCGCGCCAGCCGTAACTCATGAGCGACCAGCCGACCACGGGCACGAAGATGCCGCCGAGCGCCAGGCCGATCGACATGGCCGAGAGCGCGCGCGCCCGCTTGCGCTCGAACCAGTTGATGAGCGCCACATTGACCGGGAAGAAGCCGCACAGGCTCGAGCCGAGCGCGACCAGGATGAACGCCCCGTAGAACTCGAGCAGCGTCTCGACCCGGCTGAGGAGCATGAAGCCGCCGCCGAAAAGGAATACGCCGACGCGGATCACCCCCTGCGGGCCGAAGCGGTCCATCACCCAGCCGAGGATCGGCCCGAGGATCGCGGCCTCCATCTGCTGCATCGCCGCCGCGCCCGAGAGCGCGGTCTTGCTCCAGCCGCGGTCGTCCTGCAGCACCGCCACGTAGCCGCCGAAGGCGTGGTGCAGCAGGCCGGCCTGCAGGAATTGCAGGCCGCAGCCGGCCCCGACCATCTTCCAGCCGTAGAAGAGCTTGGCTATGGGTATTCCTGGTTCGCGACCGCTGCGATAAAGCCGAATGTGGCATTGTCCATTGCGCCACTATAGTCTGTAGGTGATATGGTGACGTCATGGACAACGATGTCGAAACGCAACTGCGGGCGGTGTTCCGGCGAAGGCCGGACCTGCAGCGCTTCGTCATCGAGGATCGCGCCGGGCTGCCCGACCACATCGACCGGGAAGCGCTGCAAGGCGAGCTGTTCATTACCCAGATCACGCTTTACCCGCGCCGGGGCAGCCGGCAGTACGACGAGGTGTACGCCGACATTGCGCGCGCCATCACCAGTGTCGTGGACGAGCGTCCCGAAGCGCTGACGCTCCTGCGCGGCAAGACGTTCGTTCGCGCGCTGCACTGAGCGCTACGCGGGTCCGGAACTTGCGGTGTGCCGGGCATGGCCACCGCCAAGCTCGAGCAGGATCTCGCCGTCCGGGTATACGCGATTTTCGACCGCTGTCCCGCGCTGCAGGGTTTTTCCATCCAGGATGCCGAAGGCCTGCCCAAGCACCTCAAGGCGGCGGCGCTCGAGGGCCTGGTGGTCACCGACATCGGCATCTACCCCGAGCTCGAGCCTGCGCTCACCGAGCGCGTCTATGACGAGATCGCGGTAGCGCTGCTCGACTTCATCTGCGCGCGTCCGGACGCGCGCACCGTGCTCCACGGCCGGACCTTCGTTCGCAACCTGCACTGAAAGCAAGAGTTGGTGAAGCGAACGCAGTAGTGCCACGCCGCGTTTTCGCGCGCGCATTACCGTATCGCCATGGCCAGCCCGCACAAGCGTCGCCCTTCGGCGACAGGATCGAACCTACGCCGTACGGGACCGGGGGGCCGTCCGGTCCGTGAAAAAACACCGCCGTACGCTGGAGCCATGAGAAAGCCGCTGCCCGCCCCGATCGAGCTGCTTTTCGCGCGTCACCCCGCGCTCTGGGGATTCTCGGTGCGCGGCCTCGCCGACGTGCCGGACAACTGCGCGCGCAGCGGCGACGAAAGCGAGCTGTTCGTCTCCGACATCGGCGTGTCGCCCGGCATGGGCATCGAGCAGTATGGCGAGATCTTCGAGGAGATCACCGCCACGCTGGCGGACTTCCTCGCCGAGCAGCCGGACGCGAGCGAGCTGCTGCGCGGACGCACCTTCGCCCGCAACCTGCAATAAGTCACGCGGGCACCGTTTTTTCCCGCCTAGGGGTTTTCGGCGTAGTGGTCTCAGGTATTTCCTTATTGGTGTTTGCACTACACGCCAGTAGTGTTTGCACCTATGAAGACGCTCGAATTCAAGCTGGGCCTGCCGGAGACGGCGCTCGGCAGGCTGGAGGCGGACGTGGCCGCCAAGATCAACGCCCTGTTCGCCCGCTGCCCCGCCCTGTGCGGGTTTGCCGTGCAGGACCGTGCAGGCCTGCCGAAGGACCTCGACAAGGACCGCATCCCGGATGCCGATCTGTTCGTTACCGAAATCGGTATTTTTCCCAAGCTGGACCAAGAGCAGTACGGCGAGATCTACGACGAGATCACGCTCGCCATCTCCGACCTCGTCTACGAGCAGCCGCACGCCTACGATTACCTGCGCGGGCGCACTTTCGCGCGCACGCTGCACTGACGGGTTCGGCCGGGAGGGGTCCAGGGGATAGGGAGGCCTCCCGGCCGGGCTAGTTGTAGCGGTACACCACGATCCTTGTCGGCGGCCCTTCGCCGGGCGCTTTCCAAGTGGAACCACTTGCCGTGCCGGGCGCGTAGCGGCTGAGGTTGCCCGAATGCCATTCGGCAACCCAGATATCTTCGGGTCGAAGATGCCGAGGGTGGCCGCCGCCTGCGCCGAAGAACACAAAGCAGCAACAGGGCCTTCGTGGAAGCCTCATGGCATCATGGCAGGAATGCCGCAGGGTACACCGCAAAGTGCATCGGCCGCCGAGCCGACCATCGACCTCGGCCTGAGCCTGCAGGTCGGCAAATACGACATCCAGAAAATGCTCGGCAAGGGCTCCACCGGAACGGTGTACCTGGCGAAGGACCAGTTCACCGGCAAGGAGGTGGCGCTGAAGACCATCGAGCCCGAGGTGTTCCGCGATCCCGATTTCGGCGCGGTGTATCGCGCGCAGTTCCAGAACGAAGCCTCGCTCGCCGGGAAGCTGCGCCACCCGCACATCATCGCGATACTCGACGCCGTGGTGGGCGAGGACTTCGGGCACATCGCCATGGAGCTGGTGACCGGCGGCGACCTCTCGCAGTACGTCAAGCCCGAGCGCCTGCTGCCGCCGGCCGACGTGCTGCAGATCGGCTTCAAGGTGTGCGGCGCGATGGACTACGCCTACCGCGAGCGGGGCATCGTGCACCGCGACATCAAGCCCGCGAACATCATGCTCGCGCACGGCACCGAGATCCGCATCGCCGATTTCGGCGCGGCTTTCCTGAAAAAAAGCCAGGTGGCGCAGAGCGCCGCGATGGGCTCTCCGTTCTACATGGCGCCCGAGCAGCTCGAGGGCCGCGACGCCACCTTCCACAGCGACATGTACTCGCTCGGCGTGGTGCTGTACGAGCTGCTCACCGGCCGGCGTCCGTTCGCGGCGGACAAGCTCGAGAATCTGGTGCAGCACATCCTGCATACCTCCCCGCCGCCGCCGAGCGCGTTGCGCCCGGGCCTGCCGCGCGAGATCGACGCGGTGGTGCTGCGCGCCATGAAGCGCGACCCGGCGCAGCGCTACGGCACCTGGGCGCAGTTCGGCGTCGAGCTTTCCCGCGCCATGACCCTGGTGATGCCTGCGAGCGCCATCCCCGACAGCGAGAAGTACCTTGCGCTGAGCAAGGTCGAGATGCTGCAGTTGCTGTCCGACGCGGAATTCTGGGAGCTCGCCGCCGCCGGCCTGTGGAGCCGCGTGCCCAAGGGCAAGGCCATCGTCAAGGAAGACGCCCCGGGCGCGAGCTTCTTCTTCCTCGCGAAGGGGCAGGCCAAGGTGACCAAGCAGGGCCGCCTGCTCAACATGATCAACGAGGGCGAGTGCTTCGGCGAGATGGCCTTCATCCGCGGCGGCGAAGAGCCGCGCCACGCCACGGTGGAGGCGATGACCGAGGCGGTGGTGGCCGAGTACGAGGCCGAGACGCTCGAGCGCATGAGCCTCGCCGCGCAACTGCACCTGACGCGCGCGCTGGTGCGCAATACCGTGGAGCGCCTGGCGCTCGCCAACACGCGCATCGCGCGCTAGCGACGTTTCGACTTTCAGCGTTCGCTACGAGCGCCGTCCCAGCAGGTTGTCCATGTCGCCGCCGGTGCGCATGCAGGTCGTGAAAAGATCTTCGGCGAATTTCTGCCCGGACGCCTGGGCCGTGCCGCCGCCGCTTGAGGCGGAATTGCTCGCCTGGGGCGCGGTGATGCCGCCCTCGTTGGCGCGGTACGCGGCGTCCATGATGTCGCGCATCAGCTGCCGGCCGCGGTCGGATTCGGAAACATCGTAAATGCGCACCATGATGGCGTCAGCCTGCGCGCGCTCGATGTGCTCCTGCGCGAGCGAATGGGCCACCACCGCCATGTCCGCGGCGATACCGCATTCCATGGCGCTTTCGGCGCGCGGCGCGGCGTGCGCCGACGCCACCACCATCCCCCCCGAAATAAATGCTGCCACCAGCTTGTTCATGTTGATCTCCTTGAAAAAACGGCGCCCGGTTTCCCGGGCGCCGCGCTGCGTACCGCTACTGCGCCTTGCCCTTGCCGGTGGTCCCGGGCGTGGTGGCCGTGTCGCTGCCCGTGCCGGCCTGCGAGTTGGTCCCCGGACCCGCGGGCGCGGGGCTGGTGGTCGCGCCGGCGCTGCCCGTGCTCGAACTGCGATAGTGCGCATCCCATTCCGCGCGCGAGATCTGCCCGTCGCTGTTTCGGTCGAGGCTCGAGAAATCCCCGGCCGCACCCATGGTAGCGGCGCCCGTGGCGCCGGTGGAGGCGGACGAAGAAACCGCGCCCTGGGTAGGCGCGCGCGGCTCGCCGCTCGACTGGGTGCTGGGCGTGCCGCCGGTCATGCCGGTGCCGGTGCTGGATGCGCCCGAGGGGCCGCCGGAGGCGAGAATCATCCTGTCGCCTTGCGCCGACGCCTGCGCCGCCAACGGCAAGGCAAAGGCTGCGGCGACGGCGAGGCCTGTCAATGTCTTGAGTTTCATACAGTCTCCTAGAGATGAGAAAGGAACCGCTTCTGGCTCGGCCAGTGCCCTGTTTCATTGCAAACGGCGTGCCGCGCGGGCGGCTCGGGTACGATTCACCTCCCCATGACGATGCTGCGATTGCGCCCCCTCCAGCCGCTGTTCGCCGACGAGGCGAGCGGCGTGGAGCTGCGCGGGCGCTCGCGCACCAGCACGGAAGACATCGCATGAATCTGCAGCTTGCCGGCCGTACCGCCCTGGTGACGGGCGCCAGCATGGGCATCGGCCGCGCCATCGCCAAAGCGCTGGCCGGCGAGGGCGCGAAGGTGGCCGTGATGGCCCGCCGCCGCTCGCTTCTCGAGGAGCTCGAGAAGGAGCTGGGGCGCAAGCTCGTCATCATCGAATGCGACTTCCTCAGGGAAGGCGCGCCGGACGAGATCGCGGCGGCGGCGCTGGCGGGCCTGGGGTCGGTGCAGATCCTGGTCAACAACGCCGGGGGCAGCCGGCGCTTCTCCCTGGAATCGACCGACGCGCAGTGGGACGAGGCGCTCACCCTCAACTTCGTGCGCCAGCGCCAGCTGACGCACCGGCTACTTCCGCAGATGCTCGGCGGCAGATGGGGCCGCATTATCAATATCACCGGCAAGTCGGAGCCCGAGGGGCTGAACGGCGCGTTCGCGGCGAAGGCGGCGATGCACTCCTGGGCCAAGGGCCTGTCGCGCGAGGTCGGCCGCCACGGCATCACCGTCAACTCGATCCCCCCGGGACGCATCATCAGCGAGCAGATCCTGCGCAACTACTCGCCCGAACGGCGCGCGCACGAGAGCGAGCACGACATCCCGGTGGGCGAGTACGGCCAGCCCGAGGACATCGCGAGCCTGGTGTGCTACCTCGCTTCGCCGCTCGCGCGCTACATCACCGGCACCGTAATCCCCGTCGACGGCGGCATGCGCCGCTACCAGTTCTGATGTACGACGTGATCGTCGTGGGCGGAGGAAACGCGGCGCTGTGCGCCGCCCTGGCCGCATCGCAATTCGCGAAGAAGGTGCTGGTGCTGGAGCGCGCGCCCGAGGAGGAGTCGGGCGGCAACTCGCGCTTCACCGCCGGGCTCATGCGCATCGCCTACAACGGCGTCGAGGACCTGAAGACCCTTATCGACCTTTCGGACGACGAGGTGGCGCGCACCGATTTCGGCGCCTACACCGCCGAGCAGTTCCTGGACGACATGGCGCGCGTCACCGAGTACCGCTGCGATCCGGACCTGACCGAGCTGCTGGTGAAGGAGAGCCTGCCCGCGGTGCAGTGGATGCGCGCCAAGGGCGTGCGCTTCACCGCCGCGTGGGGGCGCCAGGCGTTCAACGTCGGCGGTCGCTTCAAATTCTGGGGCGGTCTCACGCTCGAGGCGGTCGGCGGCGGACCCGGGCTGGTGGATTCGCTTACCCAGATCGCGCGCAAGAACGGCATCGACATCTGGTACTCGTCGCGGGCCCTGTCGCTGCTCGCGGACGACGCGGGCGTACACGGCGTGGTCGTGCGCAAGGCGGGAAAAACCATGCCCGTGAAGGGCACCTGCGTGGTGCTCGCCGCCGGCGGCTTCCAGTCCAATCCCGAGTGGCGCACGCGCTACCTGGGGCCGGGCTGGGAGCTCGCCAAGGTGCGCGGCACGCGCTTCAACACGGGCGATGCGATCCGCATGGCGCTGGACGCGGGCGCCGCCGCCACCGGCAACTGGTCGGGCTGCCATTCGGTGGCCTGGGAGCGCAACGCCCCGGAATTCGGCGACCTCGCGGTCGGCGACCAGTTCCAGAAGCACTCCTATCCGTGGGGCGTCTACCTCAATGCCGAGGGCCGGCGCTTCGTCGACGAGGGTGCGGATTTCCGCAACTACACCTACGCCAAGTACGGCCGCGTCATCCTGTCGCAGCCCGGGCAGTTCGCCTGGCAGATATTCGACGCCAAGGTGAAGGGCCAGCTGCGCGACGAGTACCGGATCCGGCAGGTGACCAAGCGCGTGGCCAACACGCTGGAAGAGCTGGTCGAGAAGCTGGACGACGTCGACCCGCGGGCTGCCCTGGAGGAGCTGAAGCGCTACAACGCGGCGGTGCGCCAGGACATTGCCTTCAACCCCAACGTGAAGGACGGCCGCCGCACCGAGGGCCTGGCGATCAACAAGTCGAACTGGGCCAACACCCTCGACACGCCGCCGTTCGAAGCGTACGCCGTCACCTGCGGCATCACCTTCACGTTCGGCGGGTTGAAGATCAACAACCACGCCCAGGTGATGAGCTCCGACGGCGATCCCATCCCGGGCCTCTACGCCGCGGGCGAGCTGGTGGGCGGGATCTTCTGGTTCAACTATCCCGGCGGCAGCGGCCTCACCAACGGTGCGGTGTTCGGCCGCATCGCCGGTGAGAACGCCGGCAAGAAAGCTACGGCGTAAGCTGGCCGCGCACTTCGCCGCCCTTGTGCTTGGCGGTGTGCACGTTGACGTAGGTCCTGCCCGCCTTGAAGGCCTGCAGCTGCGCCGCGGTGAGCTTGCGCCCGGCGGGCACGCTGTAGGTGTCGCCCTCCTTGGTGAGCGGCACGATGACCGGGCCGTTCTCGCCCTTGGCCCCCTGGTGGATGTGCGCCATGGTGCCCGGCACGCCCTTGGTGGTGACGCTCCCGGTAATGCTGCCGTCCTCGGCCACGCGGAAGCTGCCGCTGCCCGAGCCCGAGGTGCTGACCGGCGGCACTTCCTCGGCGCCGGTCAGGTTCACGCTTACCGCGCCGCTGCCGGGCATCCAGGCCGGCATCTTGTCGCGCACGGTCTCGCAGCCGGCGAGCGCCAGCGCCGCGGCCAGGGCGAGCAGCCAGTTCAGGGTTTTTTTCATCGTTGTGTCCTCCATGGTTGGTTTCGTCTGCCGAACAGGCCCGGCCGCTAGAATATTCCCATGCCCAAGATCATCGCTTCCGAGGCCCTGTCCCGCTTGCGGATTCTAGACCTGTCGCGGGTGCGCGCGGGTCCCACCTGCGTCAAGCAGTTCGCCGACTTCGGCGCCGACGTCATCAAGATCGAGTCGCCTCCCGGGGTGGACCCCAACGAAGGCATGGGCGGGCCGCGCGATGGGCCGGACATGCAGAACCTGCACCGCAACAAGCGTGCAATGACGCTGAACCTCAAGCTGCCGCAGGCGCGCGAGGTGCTGACCCGGCTCGTCAGGACGGCCGACGTGGTGGTTGAGAACTACCGGCCCGACGTGAAGTACCGGCTCGGCATCGATTACGCATCGCTCGAGAAGCTGAACCCGAGGATCATTCTCGCCAGCATCTCGGGCTTCGGCCAGGACGGCCCCTACCAGCAGCGTCCCGGCTTCGACCAGATCGCGCAGGGCATGAGCGGCCTCATGTCGGTCACCGGCGCGCCGGGCCAGGGACCGATGCGCACCGGCGCGGCGATCGCGGACCTCGCGGCGGGACTGTTCGCCGCCCTGGGCATCATGACGGCGCTGCTCGAGCGCGAAACGTCGGGCAGGGGGCAATGGGTGCAAAGCTCGCTGCTGCAGGCGGGGATCGCGCTGATGGATTTCCAGGCGGCGCGTTACCTCATGAAGGGAGAAGTCCCGCCGCAGGTGGGCAACGACCATCCGACCAGCATGCCGACCTCCGCCTACGCCACGGCCGACGGCCATATCAACGTCGCCGCGTCGGGCGAAGGCATGTGGACGCGCCTGTGCGAGGCGATCGGCCGCAACGACTTGCTCGAGGCGCCGCAGTTCAAGGGCGGCGAGAACCGCGCGCGCAACCGCGCGGCGCTGAATGCCGCGCTGAACGAGAGCCTGAAGAAAAAAACCAGCGCGCAATGGGTGGAGGTGCTCAACGCCGCCGGCGTGCCCTGCGGCCCCATCTATACCGTCGATCAGGTATTTGCCGATCCCCAGGTGCAGCACCTCGGCGCGGCCGCCGAGGTGCAGCATGCGCGTCTGGGCCGCTTTCGCGTGCTGAACCAGGCGGTGAAGCTGTCGCGCACCGCGGCCAAGGTGGTCGCGCCCACGCCCGAGGTGGGCGAGCACACCGACGAAATCCTGAGGGAGCTGGAGTACTCGGAGGCCGACATCCGGCAGCTGCGCGCGGAAGGCATCGTTTGAGCGGCACGATCAGAACGCGCCGCGAAGGCGCCGTCGGTTGGCTCATTTTCGACAACGCGGCGCGCCGCAACGCCGTGTCGCTCGCCATGTGGCAGGCGATTCCGCAGGCACTGGAGGACTTCGGCACCGACCCCGCGGTGCGCGTGGTGGTGCTGGCCGGCGCCGGCGACAAGGCCTTCGTGTCGGGGGCCGACATCTCGCAGTTCGAGGCGCAGCGCGCCTCGCCCGAGGCGGTGCAGCGCTACGAGGAGATCGCCGAAGGGGCGCAGCAGCGCCTGCACGATTTCGACAAGCCCCTGCTTGCCATGATCCGCGGCTACTGCCTGGGCGCCGGCGTGAATATCGCCAACGTCTGCGACCTGCGCATCGCCGCCGACGACGCACGCTTCGGCATTCCCGCCGCGCGGGTCGGTCTTGCCTACCGCGCCTCCTCGACCCGCAACCTCGTGGAGGTGGTGGGCGCGCCCAATGCACGCGAGCTGCTGCTCACCGGACGCCAGCTCGACGCGGCCGACGCCAAGGCGATGGGCCTCGCGCACCACGTGGTGCCGGCGGCGGAGCTGGAGGCTTTTACGCACAAGATGTGCGAGACCCTGGCGGGCAACGCGCCGCTCACGATGCGCACCGCCAAGCGCATCATCCGCGAGCTAACCCGCCCGCCGCGGGACTTCGATGCCGCGCAGGCGAGGGCCTGGGTTCAGGAATGCTTCGACAGCGCCGATTACGTCGAAGGCCGCAGGGCCTTCATGGAGAAACGCAAACCGCTCTTCACGGGGAAATGACATGAGATACGCGCTTTCGGTCTTCTTGCTGCTGTTTTCGTGTGCCGCCGCGGCGCAGAACTTTCCGGCGCGCGCGGTGACTTCGGTGGTGGGCTTCGCGCCGGGCGGAGGCACCGACACGGTCTCGCGCATCATCGGCAAGACGCTGGGCGAGCAGCTCGGCCAGCAGGTGATCACCGACAACAAGGCCGGCGCCGGCGGCAACATCGCCACCGACCATGTCGCCAAGGCCGCGCCCGACGGCTACACCATCCTGCTGGGCAACGTCGGCTCGCTCGCCGTGGCGCCGCACCTCGTGGCGAGTCTGCCCTACGATCCGCTGCGCGACCTCGCGCCCATCACCATGGCGGTGGTGTTTCCCAACCTCATCGTGGTGCATCCGTCGGTGCCGGCCAATACCCTCGCCGAGCTGATCCAGCTCGCCAAGGACAAGCCCGGCACCCTTACCTACGGTTCCTCGGGCATCGGCGGCGCCGGCCACCTCGCCGGCGAGCTGCTGAAAATGATGGCCAAGGTGGACCTGGTGCACGTGCCGTTCAAGGGCGGCGGCCCGGCGATGCAGGCCATGCTGGGCGGGCAGATCGCCGCTTACTTCGCCACGCCGGTGGCCGCCGGCGTGCACGTGAAGGCCGGCAAGGCGAAGGCCCTGGCGACCACCGGCCCCAAGCGCGACCCGTTCATGCCGGAGGTGCCGACGGTCGACGAGGTCGGCTATCCCGGCTACCAGGCAACCAACTGGTACGCCTACATGGCGCCGGCCAGGACGCCGAAGGACATCATCGCGCGTCTCAACCGCGAGATCGTCAAGGCGCTGCAGGCTCCGGAGGTGAAGGATCTGCTCAACAAGCAGGGCCTCGAGCCCGCGCCCGGCTCCCCCGAAGAGCTCGCGCGCTTCATCCAGAGCGAGCACAAGACCTGGGGCCGCGTGGTGAAGGAAGCCAGCATCAAGGCGCAGTAAGAATGAAAGCCTATTTTCTCCAGTCGAGCGGCAGCGGCATGAAGCTCGAGCTGCGCGAGGTGGCGAGGCCGCAGCCGGGGCCGAACCAGCTGCTGGTGAAGATCCACGCGTCGAGCCTGAACCGCGGTGAGTTCCTCGGCGGCCTGGGGCAGGCAAAGGCGGCGGGCCAGGAGGCGGCCGGAGAAGTCGTCGGCAGCGGGCAGAAAGTCATGGGCCGCTGCCCCGGCGGCTTCGCCGAATACGGGCTGATGGAGAAAACCGACGCCATCCCGGTGCCCGACGGGCTTTCCTGGGAGCAGGCCGGCGCCATCCCGCTCGCGTTCATGGTGGTGCACGACATGCTCGTTGCGCAGGGGGGCCTCAAGCCGGGCGAGTGGCTGCTGGTGACCGGCGTCTCCTCCGGCGTGGGCGTGGCGGCGCTGCAGGCAGCCAAAGCCATCGGCGCCAAGGTCATCGGCACTTCGGGGTCCCGCGAGAAGCTCGAGCGGCTCGAGGCCCTGGGCCTCGACGTGGCGATCCACACCCGAACCGCCAACTTCAAGGACGCGGTGCTGCAGGCCACCGGCGGAAAGGGCGCCGACCTGGTGGTGAACAACGTCGGCGGAACGGTGTTCGCCGAGTGCATCCGCGCGCTCGCCTATCAGGGGCGCCTCGCCACGGTGGGCTACCTCGACCGGGTGATGAAGGCCGAGCTCGACCTCGACGCGCTGCATGCCAGGCGGCTGCGCCTGTTCGGCGTGTCGAGGTCGAGCTCGGCCTTCATCACCCGGTCGAGGTAGCCCACCGTGGCGAGGCGCCCCTGATAGGCGAGCGCGCGGATGCACTCGGCGAACACCGTTCCGCCG
>DATACE010000326.1:0-6119 GCA_036259215.1 Burkholderiales bacterium
GATGAGCTTGATGGTGTCCTCGAGGATCAGGAACAGCGCGTAGGTGATGAGGAGAATCACCACCTCGTCGCGCGCGTACATGAAGCGCAGGATGCCGCGCTCGATGATCGGCGCCACGATGAGCGCCACGGCGAGCGCGCCGCCGAGCAGCACCGCATAGGACCACTCCACCGGCAGGCCGCGCGCCACCCAGGCGCCGGTGAGCGACGCGCCGGCATACGCGCCCAGCGCATAGAAGCTGCCGTGGGTGACATTGACGATCTTCATGACGCCGTAGATCAGCGTCAGGCCGATGGCCGCGATGAATAGCCAGGCCGAGTAGATGATGCCGTCGGCCAGGACGGCGAGGAATTGGTACACGCCCGCCGCCCTGTGTGCCGGTTACTTCTTGAAGCCGCTCTTGATCCAGTCCGTGCTTTTCACGCCGGCGGGCGGATTGACCCGCTCGGCCGGATAGCGGCGCACGTTGGTGATGGTGATCTTGCCGCCCTTCCTCTGGGTCATGCCGTAGGCGGTTTCCATGATGGCCTGGTGCCCGTCGCCGATGGCCATGCGCACCGTGCCGCCCGGGCCTTCGAACGTGGCGCCCTTGAGCGCCGCGGCCACCTGCTCCGGCGAAGGCCGCTTGCCGCCGTTGGCCGCCTGCGCCTTCTCCCAGGCGAACTTCATGCCGAGGATGGCCTGCGCCATCTGGTAGGAGGCGTAGTTGGGCGGGGCTTTGAAGCGCGCCTCGAAGCCCTTGGAGAACCAGCTGTTGTACTGGTTGTCGGGCGCGTAGGGCCCGAAAGGGCCGCGCGCGCCGAGCACCGTGCCGTCGGGGATCTGGGCGGCGAGCTTGTGCATCACCGTCTCGCCGGTGGTGAGCACCGTCATGCTTTTCTTCATGAGGCCGCGCGGGCCGGCCTGCAGGATCAGCGCCTCGAGGTCGCCGTCGAAAAAGCTGGAGTGGATCACGTCGGCGCCGGCGGAAAGCAGCGCCGAGATTTCGGCGTTGTACTGGCCGGCGAAGAGCTTGGGCATCTGCGAGGTCTTCACCTCGATGTTGGGCACCAGCACCTTCATGGCCGCTTCGAAGTCGCCCCAGGAATCCTGGCCCCAGGCGTAGTTCTGGTTGATGCCGGCGATGCTCTTGATGTTCTTCTTCATCTCGGTCACGTACAGCGCCGCGCCGACGCTGTCCATGGTGGCGGTAGGCGAGGTGCGGAACACGTACTGGTATTTCGCGTCCTCGAAGATGCGCGGCGTGCCGCAGTCGAAGAAGTTGGTGAGCTTTTTCAGCTCCTCGGCCACCGGCGCAATCGCCAGGCAGTTGCCGCTCGATACATAGCCGATCACCATGTCGACATTGGCGCGCTGCACGAGGTTGCGGAACTCGGTGACCTGCACCGTGGTGCTGCCCGCCTCGTCGATGATCACCGGCTCGATGGTGGCGCCGCCGAAGCCTTTGGTCTTGTAGGCGCCCGGCGCCTTGCCGGCGTTCAGCTCGTCGGTGACGAACTCGACCGCGTTCTTGGCCGGCACGCCGAACGGCGCCGCCGCCGGGCCCGACAGGAACGTGACGAAGCCGATTTTCAGGGTGTTCTGGGCGCCTGCGGCGACCGGGACCAGCGCCGCCGCGGCAAAGGCGCAGGCAAGCAGGCTCCTGACTGAAACGTTGACTGGGCTCATCTTTCCTCCTCCAAGGGTATCGAATCATGGTGCAGTGAAATCGCACCGGGCGTCAAGAAGACCGCGCTATCATCGGCCGATGGGTTTCGAAACTATCCTCTACGAGGAAGACGGCCCGGTCGGCTGGCTCACCCTGAACCGTCCCGACGACGGCAACATGTTCACCCCGCAGATGTGCCACGAGGTGCGCGACTGCATCAACGTTGTGCGCCGCGAAACGCGCACCCGGGTGCTGGTGATCACCGGCGCCGGCGAGCGGTTCTTCTGCATCGGCGGGCGCAAGGAAGGCATGGAGGACACGCTGCTCTACGCCGGCGTGCTCCCCACCCTGGAGATGTACGAGGCCATCGACCGGCTGCAAAAGCCGGTGATCGCCTCGGTGAACGGCTTTGCGGTCGGCGGCGGCAACGTGCTGCAGGTGATGTGCGACCTCACCATCGCCAAGGAAAGCGCGGTGTTCCGCCAGGTCGGGCCGATGATGGGCAGCTTCGACGCCGGCTACGGCACCTGGTACCTGGAGGATCTCGTCGGCAAGAAGAAAGCCAAGGAGATCTGGATGCTCAACCCCAAGATCAGCGCCCGCGAAGCCCTGGAGATGGGGCTCATCAACCGCGTGGTGCCGGATGACCGGCTGCGCGAGGAGACGCGCGCCATGGCGCTGGAAGTCGCCGAGCGCGGCGCCTTCGCCCTCGCCTCGATCAAGGGCGCCTTCAACGCACGCCACGGCGGCGTGTCGGGCCTGGCGCGCGTGGCGCACGACCTCTTGCTGCGCCCCTACCTCGACAGCGAGGAATCGCAGGAGCTCTCCGAAGCCTTCCGCGCAAAGAGGAAGCCCGACCCGGGCAAGTTCGGGCGCTAGCGCCGTGAACACCGTGCTCACGCTGCTCAACCCGCGGGAGGCCGCGCGCCACTACGCCTGCGGCGCCTGGCGCGAGGACACGTTCTACTCTCTCCTTTCAAAACATGCGCGCGAACGCCCGGCTGCGCTTGCCTTGCGCGATTCCCGCAGGCGGGTGTCCTGGGAAGAGCTGCGCGCCTGGGTGGACGCCACGGCGGAAACCCTGCACCAGGCCGGCCTCAAACGCGGCGACCGGGTGGCGGTATGGCTGCCCTCGCGCTGCGAAAGCGTGGTGGTCCTGCTCGCCTGCGCGCGCAACGGCTACGTGTGCAATCCGTCGCTGCACCAGAACTACACCGCGGCGGAAGTGGGGAGGCTCATCGAGCGCACGCGCGCCCGGGCGTTGTTCTACCAGGCCGGCTACGGCGGCGACGCGGCCGGCATCGAGGTGCCTTTCAAGAACGAAGTGGCCTCGTTCCCGCGGCCGGGCACCCCGGCCTCGATTCCCGCCGACACCGACCCGGACAAGATCATCTACCTCGCCTTCACCTCCGGCACCACCGGCACGCCCAAAGGCGTGATGCACTCGGACAACACCCTGCTTGCCAACGGCCGCGCCATGATCGCCGACTGGAAGCACGACAGCCGTACCGTGCTCCTATCCCTCTCGCCGATGAGCCACCACATCGGCACGGTGGCGGTGGAGCAGATGATGGCCGCGGGCTTCGCGCTGGTGGTGAACGACCCGCCGGCGGGCATGAAGCCGCTCGACTGGATCCTGGAGACACGCGCGACGTACATCATGGGCGTGCCCACGCACGCCATCGACGTCCTTGCCGAAGCACGCCGGCGCGGTCTCAAGGATCTTTCCTCGGTAAAGCTGTTCTACATGGCCGGCTCGCCCATTCCCCGCGAGGTGGCGCAGAGCTTCCTCGACATGGGCGTCACGCCGCAGAACATCTACGGCATGACCGAGAACGGCTCGCACCAGTACACCCTGCCCACCGACGACGCGCGCACCATCGTCGAGACCTGCGGGCGCGCCTGCGCCGGCTACGAGACGCGCATCTTCAGCCAGGACAACCCCGACCTGGAGGTGCCGGCGGGCACCATCGGCGAGATCGGCACGCGCGGCGCGCTCCTCATGCTGGGCTACTTCGACAACCAGGCCACCACCGAGGACTCGTTCAACCGCGGCGGCTGGTTCCTGTCGGGCGACCTGGGGACGCTGGACGAGCGCGGCTGCCTGCGCATCGTCGGGCGCAAGAAGGACCTCATCATCCGCGGCGGCCACAACATCCACCCGGCGCGCATCGAGGACCTCGCGCACCGCCATCCGGCGGTGCAGAAGGCCGCCGCGTTCGGCGTGCCGGACGCGCGCCTGGGCGAGAAGGTCTGCCTGGCGGTCATCGTGCGCGAGGGGCTTTCGCTTTCCCCCGCGGAAGCGCTCGACCATCTCCATGCGTGCGGACTGTCCAAGTACGACATGCCCGAGTACTTCCTCGCGCTCGACGCCTTCCCGCTCACGCCGAGCGGCAAGATCCTGAAGCGCGAGCTGGCGGAGTGGGCCAAAAGCGGGCGCATCGCCCCGCAGCCGGTGCGCTGGACCGAAAAGGAGCAGGCCTGATGGCGATCGAGCTTTCCCGCGTCGACGAGTTCGCGCTGATCCGCATCAACCGTCCGGAAGCGTTGAATGCCTTGTCTTTCTCCTTGATTGAAAAAATATCATCTGTTTTCGATGAAGTCGCCGCCTCCGATGCGCGGGCGCTGCTCATCACCGGCGCCGGCGAAAAGGCCTTCTGCGCGGGCGCGGATATCGCGGAGCTCGTCAATCGGCCCTTGATGGAAACCAGGCGCGGCGCCGAGCGCGGCCAGGCGGCCTTCGCCAAGCTGGAGCGGCTGCCGATGCCGTCGGTGGCGATCATCAACGGCTACGCCTTCGGCGGCGGCCTCGAGCTCGCGCTCGCCTGCACGTTTCGCCTCGCCACGGCCAACGCCAAGCTAGGCCTGCCCGAAGTGAAGCTCGGGCTGATCCCCGGCTACGGCGGCACGCAGCGCCTGCCGCGCCTGGTCGGCGAGGCGCGCGCGCTCGAGATGATCCTCACCGGCAAGTCGATCGACGCGGCGACGGCATTGAGCTGGGGCCTCGTAAATAAGGTGATCGATGGGGAACCTGTGGCCGCCGGCCTCGCCTTCGCCCGCGAGTTCTCCGGCCACAGCCTGCCGGTGCTGGGCTTCGCGCGCGAGGCGGTGATGCGCTCGCTCGACACGCCGATCCACGAGGGCCTGAAGATCGAGGCGGATCTCTCCACCCTCGCCTTCCAGAGCGCCGACGCCGCCGAGGGCATGGCCGCCTTCCTCGCCAAGCGCAAGCCCGCTTTCAAGGACCGCTGATGGCCGCGCGCGTCATCGCCGTCACGGGCGCGAGCCGCGGCATCGGGGCCGCGATTGCCGATGAATTGCTGAAGAGAGGTTTTGTCGTTGGGTCTCTTACGAGGAGCGCCACCGGAAGGGAGGGCACCGTCCCGATCGCCTGCGACGTGAATGATGGGGAGTCGCTGAAAAAGGCCTTCAAGACGCTCGCAAACAAGGCCGGACGCATCGACGGGCTGGTGAACAACGCGGGCATCCACCTGGACGGCAAGTCCGCCGAGCTGCCCACCGCGCGCTTCGACGAGGTGATGGCCACCAATGCCCGGGCGGTGTTCGTCGCCTGCCGCGAAGCGTATCCGCACCTCGAGAAGAACGGCGGCACCATCGTCAACATCGGCTCGTTCTTCGACAAGCTGGGCGTGAAGCGCAACCTTGCCTACTGCGCCTCCAAGGCGGCGGTGGGGGCAATCACGCGGTGCCTGGCGGTCGAGTGGGCGGGCAAGGGCATCCGCGTGCTCAACGTGGCGCCCGGCTACATCGAGACCGAGCTCAACGCCCAGGCGATGCAGGGCGCGCTGCGGCCGTTCCTGCAAAGCCGCGTGCCCACCGGCGGGCCGGGCAGCACCGCGGACGTCGCACGCCTCGTCGCCGGCCTGTTCATCGAGAACATCCCGTTCCTGACGGGGGAGACCATCTACCTCGACGGCGGCCAGGGCATGGCGCACTGATGAAGGTTTTCGAGCGCCTCGACGCCTCGCTTGTCCTTTCGCAGGAAGAGAAGCTCCTGCTGGACGCGGTGAAGCGCCTTTCCACGGACAAGCTGGCGCCGCGCGCCGCCGAGCTCGACCGCACGGCCGCCTTCCCGCACGCCAACGTCAAGGACATCAACGCGCTGGGCCTCAACGCGATGTTCGTGCCGGAAGCCTACGGCGGCAGCCCGGTGTCCTACGCGGCTTACCTCGCCTGCGTGCGCGAGTTGAGCGCGGCCTGCGCTTCCACCGGCATCGTCTGGGCGACCACCTTCCACGCCATGAAGCCGCTCCTCGACTTCGGCGCCGAGGAGCAGAAAAAGCGCCTGCTGCCGCGCATCGCCGCCGGCGGCCTGGGCGCGCTCGCCATTACCGAGCCCAGCGCCGGCTCCGACGCCACCGGCATGAAGACGCGCTTCACGCCGCAGGGCGATCACATCGTGGTGGACGGCGGCAAGACCTTCATCACCAACGGCGACGTCGCCGTTGGT
>DATACE010000327.1:0-12911 GCA_036259215.1 Burkholderiales bacterium
CGTGCTCGTAAGTCGGATCGTGTCGCCAGTGTGTCATACGCCACGTGCGCTGTGACAAGGGTGCTCGGGAAGCCTTCGGCGTTAGCCGAATAGCTGGACCAGCGATACTGGCCGGCCGCGGCCACCATGCCGGCGCGCACCGGGTTCAACTCGATGTAGCGATAGCAGGCGAGGACATAGCTGTCGGAGTTCACCAGGCAGGAGTGGAACCGTCCCCCCCAAAGGGTGCCGCTACGGCCGAGCCGGTGATTCAGCCATTGCACGTAGCACTGGCTCAGATTTTTCATGAGCAAGCCGCACGCCTCCACACTGCTCGGAGTGGCGAGCAGGTGCACATGGTTGGTCATGAGGCAGTACGCGTGGACAGCGCAGCTGAATTTCGCCGAGAACCGAGCGAGGAACCCTAAGTACGCGGCGAAGTCCCCTGGCTGCAGGAAGCAGGGATTGCCATTGATACCTCGCTGGACAATGTGAAGCGCAAAACCCGGCAGCACCGCGCGAGCGCGTCTCGGCATGTTCTCGACAACGGAACTGTCATGCGGCTGGTTGACGGCCAGATGAGAAAAATGGGGTCCGTCCCCATTTAACGGGAGATAAGGCGGGTGCCGGCGAGGCGGTCGTGCAGGAATTGCCGGTCGCGGTCGAACAGGGCCCACACGATCGAGATGCCGGTGGGAACCGCGACGCAGGCGATCAGGAAGCGCAGCACGGCTTTCTTCGGCGTGACGTCGACCAGGCGGATTTTCCAGGCCTTCATCGCCAGCGTCTGCCCGCCGCGCAGCCAGCACCACAGGAAGTAGGCGCCGGCGACGATGACGATGAACGCCTGCAATGCCAGGCGCGCGCTACCGGGGCGGGTAGTGTCGGCGCCGCCGCTCGCGAAGTAGAAGATCCACGCGGCGAAGAACGCGACGGCGAACAGCAAAATCGCCTCGTACGCCATGCTGGCGAGGCGGCGAGGCAGCCCCGGGGCCACGTCTAGTTTTTTTGCGGACGCGGCTGGGGTGGCGGCAGCATGTCGGCGCGCTCGTGCGGCGGCAGCGCCTGGTACTCGGCCCAGCGCTCGGCGAGGCGCTGGTTTTTCTTTTCTGCGCGCTGCTTGGCGATGCGCTTGTAGTTCTCGCGCGCCTGCTGGCGCTGTTGAGGGGTGAGGGCCGCCCAGCGCTGCATGCGCCGTTGCACGCGCTCCTGCTCGTTGGCGTTCAGGGTCGGATAGCGCTTGGCGATCCCGACCCACTTGCGCCGGCGCTCCGGGGTGAGCTCGTCCCAGTCCGCCTTGAGCGGCGCAAGGATCATCTGCTGGTCGGCAGTGAGCTCGGCCCAGGCCGGGCGGCTGGGCTTCGCGGCCTTCTCGGAGGCAGGCTGCGCGGCGGCGCCGGCCGCGATGCACAGCGCCACCAGGAGGAGCACGAGGCGGCGCAGCCTCACTGCTCGCCGCCGCGCTGCTTGAGCCAGTTCTGGAAGCCGCGGTCGAGGTAGGCGTCGATGGGAAGATCGTCGGTGAGCAGCTGCGCGTCGATCTCCTCGATCTCCTGGATGCGCTGGTTCTGCTGCCAGTACTGCACCGTGGCGAGGGCAAGCACCAGCATGCCCAGCGGGAGCAGGATGCGCCAAGCGACCCCGCCCCAGCCGCCTACACGGCCGAGCACGTTGTCGGCCCAGGCCATGGCGGGCGAAAGCTCGGTGCGCTGGCGCGCCAGGGCGCGCTCGCGCGCCGCGCGCAGCCGCTGCGCCGCCGAGGCATCGACCCCGGCCAGTCCGCGGTTGAGCACCTGGCGGACCTTGTTGCCAAATTGCATCTCGTTCATCGTCTTATCAGGACCTTGCCGGTTCACGGGGTCACGCCGCGCGCCTTAAGCGCCGCCGCCAAAGTATGCGCTGCCCGGGAGCAATGCGTTTTCACGCTGCCCTCCGAGCAGCCCATTCTTCGGGCGGTTTCGGCTACGTCCAGTTCCTCCCAGTAACGCATCAGAAAGGCTTCCCGTTGACGCTCCGGCAAGCGGGTAATTTCTTGCTCTATTATTTCAAGGACTTGGCTTCGCTCCAACTCCGATCCGGGGGCCTGCGGGTTGGAGCCGTCGGGCGCCTCGAAGGTTTCCAGCGGGTCTTCGCCGTCGTCCTCGCGCCCGGGCGAGAGCGAAGCGAGCACGGTGACCCACAGGGAGCGCACCTTCTGGCGGCGGTACCAGTCCCGGATGGCGTTCTGCATGATGCGATGGAACAGCAGCGGCAGCTCGGGCGGCGGGCGATGACCGTAGCGCTCGGCCAGCCGCAGCATCGCGTCCTGCACGATGTCGAGCGCCGCCTCCTCGTCGCGCACGGCGAACACGGCCTGCTTGAAGGCGCGCCGCTCGACGCCTTCGAGAAACGCCGATAGCTCGCTGCGGGATGCCAGGGTGGACCCTCTGCCGGGGCGGTATTGTTTGGCGGCAGATGGTACCAATGTCGCGCCCGCGCCCGCGCGCGCGCTGCTTGACCGCACCGCACCAAGCCTTTATTGTTCAAAGCTTTTCCGCGTTTCAGCAGCCTTTGGACCACCTATGGATCGAGTGAAGACGAGCCAGCTCTCCGGCGCCGAGATCGTGGTGCGCTGCCTCCAGGAGGAGGGCGTGGACTACGTCTTCGGCTACCCCGGGGGCGCGGTCCTGTTCATCTACGACGAGCTGTTCAAGCAGGATAAGGTGAAGCATGTCCTGGTGCGCCACGAGCAGGGCGCGGTGCACGCGGCCGACGGCTATTCGCGCTCGTCGAAAAAGGTGGGCGTCGCGCTGGTGACCTCGGGGCCGGGCGTCACCAACGCCGTCACCGGCATTGCCACCGCCTACATGGACTCGATTCCGATGGTGGTGATCAGCGGCCAGGTGCCCACCCACGCGATCGGCCTGGATGCGTTCCAGGAATGCGATACGGTGGGCATCACGCGCCCGATCGTGAAGCACAACATGCTGGTGAAGGACGTGAAAGACCTCGCCTTCGCCATCAAGAAGGCGTTTCACATCGCCACCACCGGGCGTCCCGGTCCCGTGGTCGTGGACATCCCCAAGGACGTCACGGCCGCCGTGGGAGAGTTTCATTACCCCGAGAGCGTGGCGATGCGCTCCTACAACCCGGTGCGCAAGGGCCATGCCGGACAGATCAAGAAAGCGGTGCAGCTGCTGCTGCAGGCCGAGCGGCCCATGGTGTACACCGGCGGCGGCGTGGTGCTGTCCGAGGCTTCTTCCCAGCTAAGGGAATTGGTGAGGCAGCTCGGCTTCCCGTGCACCAACACCCTGATGGGCCTGGGCGCCTATCCGGCCACCGACCCGCAGTTCCTAGGCATGCTGGGCATGCACGGCACGTACGAGGCCAACATGGCCATGCAGCACTGCGACGTGCTGCTCGCCATCGGCGCGCGCTTCGACGACCGGGTCATCGGCGATCCGGCCCACTTCGCGCAGAACCCGCGCAAGATCATCCACATCGACATCGATCCGTCGTCCATCTCCAAGCGAGTGAAGGTCGACGTGCCGATCGTCGGCAACATCCCGGACGTGCTCGACGAGCTGCTCAAGCTTCTGAAGAGCGTCGGGAAAAAGGACCTGAAGGCCTGGTGGGCGCAGATCGGGGACTGGCGCGCCAAGGACTGCCTGCGGTATGACCGCAGGTCGAAGATCATCAAGCCGCAGTTCGTCATCGAGAAGCTCTACGAGGTGACCGGCGGCGAGGCGTTCGTCACTTCCGACGTCGGCCAGCACCAGATGTGGGCGGCGCAGTTCTACAAGTTCGACCAGCCGCGGCGCTGGATCAACTCGGGCGGCCTGGGCACCATGGGCTTCGGCCTGCCCGCGGCGATGGGTGCGCAGCTCGCTAACCCGGGCGCCACGGTGGCCTGCGTGACCGGCGAGTCGTCCATCCAGATGTGCCTGCAGGAGCTTTCCACCTGCAAGCAGTACCGGCTGCCGATCAAGGTGATCAACCTGAACAACAAGTACATGGGCATGGTGCGGCAGTGGCAGCAGTTCTTCCACGGCAACCGCTATTCCGAGTCCTACATGGACGCGCTGCCGGACTTCGTCAAGCTCGCCGAGGGATACGGGCATCGCGGCGTGCTGGTGGAGAAGCCGGCCGACGTGGAGCCCGCGCTGCGCGAGGCGTTCGCCAGCAAGAAGGAGCTGGTGTTCCTGGACTTCCTCACCGACCAGACGGAGAACGTCTACCCGATGATCCCGGGCGGGAAAGGGATCACGGAAATGATCCTTTCCGAGGAATTGTGAGCCGGCATATCATCTCCGTCCTCGTGGAGAACGAGGCCGGAGCGCTGTCCCGCATCGCCGGCCTGTTCTCGGCGCGCGGCTACAACATAGAGACGCTCACCGTCGCGCCCACCGAGGACGCCTCCATGTCGCGCATGACCATCGTCACCAGCGGCTCGGAGGACGTGGTCGAGCAGATCACCAAGCAGCTGAACAAGCTGATCGAGGTAGTGAAGGTCATCGACCTGTCCGAGGCCGAGCACATCGAGCGCGAGCTGATGCTGATCAAGGTGCGCGCCGGCCAGAAGGAGCGCGAGGACATGAAGCGCATGGCCGACATCTTCCGCGGGCGCGTCATCGACGTGTCCGACAACACCTACACGATCGAGCTCACCGGCGATACGCGCAAGCTCGACGCCTTCATCCATGCGCTTGATCCCGGCAGCATCGTCGAGACCGTGCGCACCGGGGCGAGCGGCATCGGCCGGGGCAATCGCGTTTTGCGGGTCTGACCCGCTTCGTTTTTCCAGGGGACAACCATGAAGGTTTATTACGACAAGGACGCCGACCTTTCGCTCGTGAAGGGCAAGAAGGTCACCATACTGGGCTACGGCTCGCAGGGGCACGCCCACGCGCAGAACCTGCAGGATTCGGGCGTGAAAGTCACCGTGGGGCTGCGCAAGAGCGGCGCCTCCTGGGACAAGGCCAAGAAAGGCGGCATCGAGGTGGCCGAGCTGGACGAGGCGATCGCGAGCGCCGACATCGTCATGGTGCTGCTGCCCGACGAGCACCACGCCGCGGTCTACCAGCAGTTCATCGAACCGAACATCAAGAAGGGCGCCTCGCTCGCCTTCGCGCACGGCTTTAACATCCACTACGGGTTGATCCAGCCGCGCGCCGACCTGGACGTCTGGATGGTGGCGCCCAAGGCGCCGGGCCATACCGTGCGCTCGACCTACGCGGCGGGCGGCGGCGTGCCGATGCTGATCGCCGTGCACCGCGATTTCTCGAAGAAGGCGCGCGACGTGGCGCTGTCGTACGCCGCGGCGATCGGCGGCGGCAAGGCGGGCATCATCGAGACCAACTTCAAGGAAGAGACCGAGACTGATCTCTTCGGCGAGCAGACCGTGCTGTGCGGCGGCTGCGTGGAGCTGGTGAAGGCGGGCTTCGACACCCTGGTGGAGGCCGGCTACGCGCCGGAGATGGCCTATTTCGAGTGCCTGCACGAGCTCAAGCTCATCGTCGACCTCATGTACGAGGGCGGCATCGGCACCATGAACTACTCCATCTCCAACAACGCCGAGTACGGCGAGTACGTGTCGGGCCCGAAGGTGATCGACGCGGGCACGCGCCAGCGCATGAAGGAGATCCTGTACCGCATCCAGTCGGGCGAATACGCCAAGGAGTTCGTGCTGGAGAACCGGGCCGGCGCGCCGGTGCTGCTGTCGCGCCGCCGCATGACGGCCGAGCTGCCGATCGAGAAGGTCGGCGCGCGGCTGCGCGAGATGATGCCCTGGATCCGCAAGAACCGCCTTGTCGACACCAGCAAGAACTAGCTACCCGCACCCGATCATCGCCCGGGAAGGATGGCCTTTCCTGGGCGCTGCAGCGGTGCTTGCGCTCGGCATCGGCTTTTTTTTCGGCTGGGCGTGGTCGATCCCGTTCTGGCTGCTGGCGCTGTTCGTCCTGCAGTTCTTCCGCGACCCGCCGCGCCAGGTGCCGCAGGACCCCGCCGCGGTGGTCTCGCCGGCCGACGGACGCATCGTCGAGGTAAGCCGCGCGCAGGATCCCTACCTCAAGCGCGACGCGCTCAAGGTGAGCGTGTTCATGAACGTCTTCAACGTGCATTCCAACCGCTCGCCGGTCGACGGCGTGGTGAAGCAGCGCTGGTACTTCGCCGGGGCCTTCGTCAAGGCGGCGCTCGACAAGGCATCGCTGCACAACGAGCGCAACGCGCTCTGGCTGCAGACCGGCGAAGGCCGCGATGTGACCTGCGTGCAGGTCGCCGGGCTGATCGCGCGGCGCATCCTGTGCTATGTTGAGGCGGGCGCCGAGCTCGCGCGCGGCCAGCGTTTCGGCTTCATCCGGTTCGGCTCGCGCGTGGACCTGTACCTGCCGCCGGATGCGCAAGTCACGGCGGGGATCGGCGAAAAGGTGTACGCCGCGGAGACCGTGCTCGCATGGCTGACGAGTCCGAGTTCGAAACCGAAGTAGCGCCGCCGCGCCCGGGCCTGGGCGGCCTGCGCCGCCGGGGCATCTATCTGCTGCCCAACCTTTTCACCACCGGGGTGCTGTTCTGCGGCTTCTTCGCCATTGTGCAGGCGATGAACGGCCGCTTCGACGTGGGCGCCATCGCCATCTTCGTCGCCATGGTGCTCGACGGCATGGACGGGCGCGTGGCGCGCTGGACCAACACGCAAAGCGAGTTCGGCGCCCAGTACGACAGCATCGCCGACATGGTGGCCTTCGGCGCGGCGCCGGCGCTGGTGGCCTACGTGTGGGTGCTCAAGGACCTGGGCACGCTGGGCTGGACCGGCGCGTTCATCTACTGCGCGGGCGCCGGTATCCGCCTGGCGCGGTTCAACGCGAACATCACCGTGGTCGACAAGCGCTATTTCCAGGGCCTGCCCAGCCCGTCGGGTGCCGCCGTGCTGACCGGCCTGGTGTGGTTCCTGGTGGACTTCGGCATCCGCCCGAGCGACTGGATGGCCTACCTCGTATGGGCGGTCGCCGTGTTCGCCGGCGTCACCATGGTGTCCAACGTGCCCTTCTGGAGCTTCAAGGAGGTTAACTGGAAAAAGCGCGTGCCGCTGTGGGTGATCCTCGCCTGCGTGATCGGCATCTCGATCGTCGCCTCGCGTCCCTCGCTAGTGCTGTGGGCGCTGTTCATGTCGTACGCGGTGTCAGGCTATGTCATGTGGGCGATGGGGCACCGCGCGCGGCCGGTGCTTCCCGACGAGTAGATGTCAAAGTGTTTTCAGGCAGCCGCCGCGCGCTTGGGCCGCGCGCATGATGAGGCATGGCACGGATCGGTAAAACGTACCCCCGCTTCCAGCCGAGTAAGCACGACCGCCCGCGCGAGCGCAAGCCGCAGCGCGCTCCGGGCACCCAGGTGATTCTCGGCGCGCTCGTCGGCCTGCTCGCCGCCCTAGGGCTGATCGGCTTTCTCCTGACCCGCTAGCGCGGCACGCACCCACTGCGCGAAGCGGTGGGCGTCGAACTCCTGCGGCACGTAAACGCCGTGCTCGAACGCCCGCGACTGCATTCCCTGCTGCTGCCACTCGCAATTGCGCGCGTCCTGCCGGTTGGTGATGTCCCATAGCGCCACGTAGTGCTGCAGGTCGTCCTGGGCGAGGGGCAGGTGGCGCGGCTCGAACAGCCAGTCGTAGACCATGCGCACGCTTTGCGCGCCGGTGGGGAACATGAGCTGCGAATTGACGTAGTCCGGATGCACGTTCAGGAACAGGTTGGGTAGCATCATGTCGGCGGCATACAGGGTTTTGCGCTCCTCTTCGCGCAGCCCCTCTATCGGGGGGATGCGCGACGTTCCATCCAGCGTCAGAGTCTGCGCGCCCGGCTTGTATTCCGAGCGCGTTTCCGCGGTGCCGCGCAGGCCCCAGGCGCCGGCCTCCCGGTAAGCCGTGACGATGCGGCAGAACTCCGGATGCACCGGCGGGCAGTGGAAGCATTCGGAGAAGTTCTCGGCAAGCGCCTTCCAGTTGGCCTGCACGTCGAGCACGACGCGCTTGCCGATGCGAAGCTCCGAAAACCGGTAGCGCTCGAAGCGCTGCGGCAGGCCGCCCAGGGACGCCTCCAGCGGACGCGGCGCGCCCAGGTGCGCGAACACGAATCCGCCCCAGCAGGCGAGCGCCACGCCGTGCAGCGGGAAATCGTCGAAACGAAAATCGGCGGTTTCCATGCGCCGCGGCGTGGCCACCAGGCGCCCGTCCAGGCCGTAGGTCCAGGCGTGGTAGGGGCAAACGATGCGCTTGCGCGGGAAGCTGCCCTTTTCCTCGGTGCACAGGACCGAGCCGCGGTGGCGGCATACGTTGTGGAAGGCGCGCAGCTTGCCGCTCGCGTCCTTCAGGACGACGATGGGTTGAGAACCGATGCGCATGGCGCGCCAATCCCCCGGCTGGGCGAATTCCTCCTCGCGCGCCACCGCGATCCACTTGTCGTACCAGAAGACCTCCAGCTCCCTGCGGTAGTGATCCGGATCGCGATACCAGCTCGCAGGCAGCGCGGGTTCAACACGCTCGAGCGCCCGTCGTTCCATTCAGCGAGGATGGCGCAGAGCGAGGGCGCAGATCAAGGCCGCCGCCCCGCCCATGCCCAGCGCTGCAAAGCCCATGCCCCACGCAGCGGCCGGGCCGGTGTCGGCGCGCGCGGCAACGTCGAGCACCAGCCCGAGGGCGAGCGGCGCGGCCGCGCCCGCGCCGAAGCCGGCGAGCCCGCGCCAGGCGAGCACTGCGCCCAGATACCCCGGCCGCACCGCCTCGGAGATCGCCGCGGTCAGCACGGGGGAGTCACCCAGCGTCACGAAGGCGTAGGCGAGGGCGAGCGGGATAAGCACGATCGAGGGGGCATGGATCAGCCAGCCGATGCTGAAAGAAAAGCAAGCGCCGGCTGCGGCCAGCGCCACCAGCAGCGGACGCCTGCCCGTGCGGTCCGACAGCCGGCCCATGGTGAAGGCGGCTACGGCGCCAAAGAGGTGCATCGCACCCGACAGGTAGGCGCCCGACACGGTGGCCCCGCTCGCGCCCGCGCCTTTCAGCGCAAAGCCGGCGGCGAGAAACGCCGGGACCCACGCCCACATGCCGACCACCTCCCAGGAATGCCCGGTGTACCCGGCGATGAGCAGGCGCGATTCCCGGTTGCGCACGATCTCGTCGCTGGGCTGCACCCCGGCCGGGCGCCGATGCACGCGATGCCTGGAGGGCGCCAGCGCCGCGACAAGCAGGACCGCGCCCAGCGCGGGCAGCACGCCGCTCAGGACGAAGGCCGCCTGCCACCCTCCCAGCGCGACGCCCGCTCCGGTCACCGCCAGCGAGGCGGCGTAACCCGCGGACGTGGACGCGATGAGCCAGCCCATGGCATTGCCGCGCCGCGCCGCGGCCACCTCGTCGGACAGCACCATGATGAGCGGGGTGTAGACGCCGCCTTGCGCGAGCCCGACGAGCGCGTAGAGCAGCATCGCCGAGGCCCAGTCGCGCGCGAAGAACCCGAAAGCCGCGCTGCTCGCGGCGGCAAGCAGCGCCGAGACCACCACCATGCGCTTCGCGCCGAAATGGTCGGCCGCCCAGGCAAAGCCGAACACCGACACGGCGTAGCACAGGGTAAAGGTGGAAACGAGGGCGCCGGCCGCCGTGGCGGTGAGCCGCCAAGCCGGCATGAGCAGCGGGATCACCGCGGCGACCGTCATGAAGGTGCAGAACAGGAACACCCGCGCCGCGCA
Source organism: Burkholderiales bacterium (assembly GCA_036259215.1). Classification (GTDB taxonomy): domain Bacteria; phylum Pseudomonadota; class Gammaproteobacteria; order Burkholderiales; family SG8-39; genus SCGC-AG-212-J23. Next base: position 9,688 of record DATACE010000327.1, read on the forward strand.
GATCGCCGCCAGGCGGGCAGGGCTCATCGTTGCGTTGTGCGCATGGTTCGGGCTATAGTGCCACGCATGCAACCGGCCAAGCTTCTCCGCGCCACCCCGCGCGGTCTCCTCCCCCTGGCGCTCCTCGCGCTGGGCGGCCTGCTGCTGCGCCCCGCGCGCTAAAAACTCCCGCCCACAATCCGAGTACCCTAAACGTGGCCCGACCCGGCCAGGGGATCATTCCATGAGCCAGCATAAACTGATCATCTTCGACACCACCATGCGCGACGGCGAGCAAAGCCCCGGCGCGTCCATGACCAAAGACGAGAAGCTGCGCATCGCGCGCGCGCTGGAGCGCATGCGGGTGGACGTGATCGAGGCCGGGTTTCCTGCCTCCTCCAACGGCGACTTCGAGGCGGTGCGCGCCATCGCCAACGCGGTCAAGGACGCCACGGTGTGCGGGCTGTGCCGCGCCAACGACAAGGACATCCAGCGCGGCATCGACGCCCTCGCTGGCGCCAACGCCTGGCGCATCCACACGTTCATCGCCACCAGCGCGCTGCACATGGAGAAAAAGCTGCGCATGACGCCCGACCAGGTGTACGAGCAGGCGAGGCAAGCGGTGCGTTTTGCAAGGCGGGCCTGCCCGGATGTCGAGTTCTCGCCCGAGGACGGCTCGCGCTCCGACCTGGACTTCCTGTGCCGGGTGCTGGAAGCCGTGATCAGGGAAGGCGCCACCACCATCAACATCCCCGACACGGTGGGCTACGCGGTGCCGCAGCAGTTCGGCGAGCTCATCAGGACCATCCGGGAGAAGGTGCCGAACTCGGACAAGGCGGTGTGGTCGGTGCACTGCCACAACGACCTGGGCATGGCGGTGGCCAATTCGCTGGCGGCGGTGCAGATCGGCGGCGCGCGCCAGATCGAATGCACCATCAACGGCCTGGGGGAGCGCGCCGGCAACACCTCGCTGGAGGAGGTGGTGATGGCGCTGCGCACCCGAAAAGATTATTTCGACCTCGAGACGCGCATCGACACGACCCACATCGTGCCCACCTCGCGCCTGGTGTCGCAGATCACCGGCTTCGTGGTGCAGCCGAACAAGGCGGTGGTGGGCGCCAACGCTTTCGCGCACGCCTCGGGTATCCACCAGGACGGCGTGCTCAAGGCGCGCAACACCTACGAGATCATGCGCGCCGAGGACGTGGGCTGGAGCACCAACAAGATCGTGCTGGGCAAGCTCTCCGGGCGCAACGCGTTCAAGCAGCGCCTGAAAGAGCTCGGCATCGACCTCGACAGCGAGGACGCCTACAACAAGGCCTTCCAGCGCTTCAAGGATCTCGCCGACAAGAAAGCCGAGATTTTCGACGAGGACCTGCAGGCGCTGGTGGCGCAGGAGGCGGGGCGCTCCGCGGAAGAGCACTGGCGGCTGGTCACCATAAGCCAGGGCAGCGGCATGGGCGAGAGGCCTTTTGCAAAGATAACCCTGGCGGAACCCGGCGGCGAGAAGAAGGCGGAAGCGCAAGGCGACGGGCCGGTGGACGCCACGTTCAAGGCGATCGAAAGCATCGCCCGAAGCGGCGCGGAGCTGCTGCTGTTTTCGGTGAACGCGGTCACCACGGGCACCGAGTCGCAGGGCGAGGTGACGGTGCGCCTGTCCCGGGGCGGGCGCATCGTCAACGGCGTGGGCGCCGATACCGACATCGTGGTCGCCTCGGCCAAGGCCTACGTCAGCGCGCTGAACAAGCTGGAGAGCAAGATGGAGCGCCTCAACCCGCAGCACCAGCTGTGAAGCCACGGCGCTCGTGGCTGTTCGTGCCGGGCGCCGACGAGGCTGCGCACCAGTCCGCGGCGCGCTCGGGCGCCGACGTGATGATCCTCGAGCTCGAGGACTTTACCCCGCCGCCGCTGCGCCCCCGCGCGCGCGCCCTGTCGGCCGAGGCCCTCGACCGGTGGCGCGCCGCCGGTGCGGTCGCGGCGGTGCGCATCAATCCGCTGGAAAGCGGCGGCCGGGACGATCTCGCCGGCGTGATCGCCGCGCGGCCCGACCTGATCCTCATGTCCAAGGTCGAGACGCCGGAGCAGGTGAAGGCGCTCGAGGCGGCCACCGGCGGCGCGGTTGACCTGGTGCCGAACGTGGAAACCGCCGCGGGGCTTCTGAATACGTCTTCCATCGTGAAGGCGAGCAAGCGCGTCGTCGGCGCGCTGCTCGCGAGCGAGGACCTGGTCGCCGACCTCGGCACCGTGCGCACCCGCAAGGGCGCCGAGCTCGCCTACGCGCGCGCGCGCTTCCTCGTGGAATGCCGGGCGGCCGCAGTGGAGGCGATCGACTGTCCCTACACGTTCAGCGACCTCAAGGGCGCGGCTGCCGATGCGCGCTACGCCAAGTCCCTCGGCTATCGCATGAAAAGTCTGGTCGATCCCGCGCATGCCAAGGCGATCAATGCCGTTTTTTCCGTTTCGCGCGCCGAGCTGGCCCGGGCGCGTCGCATCGTTGCCGCATTCGAGAAAGCGCGCGGCAAAGGCAAGGACCGCGCCTCGGTCGACGGTGCGCTCATCGAAGTGCCGGTCTACGCCGCGGCTAAGCGCCTGCTCGAGTCCGCCGCGCAAAGCCCACCGCCGCGGCAAAGAAAACGAGGCTGAGCGCGATCTCGGCGCCGGCGAGCGCCTGCGATACGCCGCGCTCGCTCCAGGCGCGCATCACGCCTTCGGCGAAGTAGGCGAGCACCAGCATGCTGGACCACTGGTAGGTATAGCGCCGGCCTTCCGCGACGCCGCGCATGGCGAGCAGCAGCGGCATAGCCTTCAGCGCCATGAGCGTGCCCCCGGGGCGCAGCGGCGCAAGCCACAGCTCCCACGCGAGGCACAACGCGAACAGCAGCAGCAGCGAGGCGGTGGCGGTCAGGCGCAGCACAGCTTGAGCGCGATGTCGGCCAGACGCCGGCCTTGCGCGATGCACAGCGCGCGCTCCTCGCTGCTGATCGACAGGTCGTCCGCCAGGCCGGCGAAGTGGCTGGCGCCATACGGCGTGCCGCCGGTGCGCGTGGCATTGATCTCGGCCTGCGTGTAGGGAAGGCCCAGCACCAGCATGCCGTGGTGCAGCAGCGGCAGCATCATGGAAACCAGCGTGGTCTCATGGCCGCCGTGCAGGCTGGAGGCCGACGTGAACACGCAGGCCGGCTTGCCGGCAAGCGCGCCGCGGTGCCATAGCAGCGAGGTGCCGTCGAGGAAGTGCTTGAGCGGCG
>DATACE010000328.1:0-16147 GCA_036259215.1 Burkholderiales bacterium
AACGCGTGCTGCTGCAGGACGTGGCGCTGCACCACCCGACCTTCAAGCCGCCGCGCTTTGATGCGGACGTCAAGCTGGCCGAGGGCCTGCGCCTGGTGCATGCGCTGCTCGAAAGCCGGGATGGCAGCATGCGGCTGCAGATACGCTCGGGCGGCGCCTTCACTTTCACGGCGAAGCGCTGGACGCTGCCCGTGGGCGCGCCGCTGCTGTTCGAGATGGTCGCCTTGCAAGGCAGCCTGAAGGGAGACCAGCTCGACCTGCCCAGCGTGCAAGGGGCGATCTACGGCGGCAAGGTCGCCGGCAGCCTGCGCGCGAGCGTGGGCAAGCAGTGGACGCTGAGCGGGAACGCCTCGCTCGCCGGCGTAGACCTGGTTCCGGTGCAGCAGGCCTTGGGCAAGGCGGCAAAGCTCTCAGGCCGGCTGAACGGGCGCGCGGAATTCGCCGCGCAGCCGGGCGGCCTGCTGCTCGACGGTCCTTTCGAAGTGCAGGGCGGCGCCTATCAGGGCGTCGACCTCGCCAAGGCGGGCGATCTGACCAACCCGGCAGCCGCGGACGACGCCACGCCGTTCGAGGAGCTGACCGGCCAGCTGGAGATCCGCGGCCGCCATGTGCGGCTGAACCAGCTGTGCGTGCGCTCACCGAAAATGGTGGCGGGCGGCACCGTCGAGATCAACCCGGCGCGCGAGCTGTCGGGCAAGCTGGACGTGTCGGTGGCGAAGACCGGCGGCTTCTTCGGCGTGCCGGTGGCGGTGGGCGGCACGACCTCCGAGCCTTCGGTGACGGCATCGAAGGGCTACGTCATCGGCGCCCTGATCGGCACGGTGCTGCTGCCCGGGCTGGGCACCACGTTCGGCGCGGCCGCCGGCAGCCAGGTCGGGCGCAGCGCGACCAGCTGCCGATAGCTAGCGGATGACCTGCGCGATGGCGTCGGCTACGTAGTCGACGTTCTTGGAGTTGAGCGCGGCGACGCAGATGCGCCCCGTGTCGATGGCGTAGATCGCGTAATCGGCGCGCAGCCGGCGCACCTGCTCCTTCGTCAGCCCGGAGTAGGAGAACATGCCGCGCTGCTTCAGCACAAAACCGAAGTCCGCGCCCGGCACGCGCGCCTGGATGCTGTCCACGAGGCGCTTGCGCATGCCCTTGATGCGCTCGCGCATGGCGCCGAGCTCCCGGTCCCAGAGCGCCTTCAGCTGCGGATCGCTCAGCACCGTGGCGACGATCTGCCCGCCGTGCGTCGGCGGGTTCGAGTAGTTGGTGCGCACGATGCGCTTCACGTTCGACAGCACGCGCGCGGCCTCTTCGGCGTCGGCGGTGACCACGCTCAGCGCGCCGACCCGCTCGCCGTAGAGCGAGAAGGATTTCGAGAACGAGCTCGACAGGAACACCGGGCTGGTCGCCTGGGAGAACAGGCGCGCGGCATAGGCGTCGGCCTCCAGCCCTTCGGCGAATCCCTGGTAGGCGAGGTCCAGGAAAGGAATCAGGCCGCGCGCCTGGACGATGTCGAGCACGGCGCGCCACTGGTCGTTGGAAAGGTCCACGCCGGTCGGGTTGTGGCAGCAGGCGTGCATCACGACGATGGCGCCGGCCGGCAGCCCACTCAGCGCCCGCTGCATCCCTGCGAAATCCAGACCGCGGGTCTTGGGGTCGTAATAGGGGTACGAGGACACCCGGAACCCGGCCGCTTCGAACAGCTGCCGGTGGTTCTCCCAGCTCGGGTCGCTGATCCACACCGGCGCGTCGGGATAGAAGGCTTTCAGGAAATCCGCGCCGATCTTCAGGCCGCCGGTGCCGCCGAGCGCCTGGACGGTGACGATGTTGGGCTGCTGGGAGCCGAACACCAGCTCCTGCACGGCGCGGTCGTAGGCCGCCAGGCCGTCGATGGGCAGGTAGCCGCGATGAGGCGCCGTCTTCAGCCGCTCGCTTTCGGCATGGCGGACGCACTCGAGCAGCGGGATTTTGCCGCTGTCGTCGTAATACACGCCCACACCCAGGTTGACCTTCCTGGGATTGGCGTCGGCGACGTAGGCCTCGGTGACCCCTAGGATGGGGTCGCTCGGTGCCATGGGCACCGCGGCGAGCGGCGAGGGGGAATGGGGAGCGTTCATCGGCTAAAATCGAGGGTTTTCGCAAGCGAAATTCTACGTGCTCGCCACGTTTCCCGACAGTCCTTTCAAGCTCAATCAGCTGTTCGCGCCCGCCGGTGACCAGCCCGAGGCGATCGACAAGCTCGCCGAAGGCATCGACGACGGCCTCGCCTTCCAGACGTTGCTCGGCGTCACCGGATCGGGCAAGACCTACACCATGGCGAACGTCATCGCGCGCAAAGGACGGCCGGCGCTGGTGCTCGCACCCAACAAGACCCTGGCAGCGCAGCTGTATTCCGAGTTTCGCGAGTTCTTCCCCGAGAACGCGATCGAGTACTTCGTCTCCTACTACGACTATTACCAGCCCGAGGCGTACGTTCCGGCGAGGGACCTCTACATCGAGAAAGATTCTTCGATCAACGACCACATAGAGCAGATGCGCCTGTCGGCCACCAAGTCGCTGCTCGAGCGGCGCGACGTGGTGATCGTCGCCACGGTGTCGGCGATCTACGGCATCGGCGACCCCGCCGAGTACCACGGCATGATCCTGCACCTGCGCGCGGGCGAGAAGATGGCGCAGCGCGACGTGGTGGCGCGGCTGGTGGCGATGCAGTACGAGCGCAACGAGCTGGATTTCCGGCGCGGCACGTTCCGCGTGCGCGGCGACGTGATCGACGTGTTCCCCGCGGAGCACGCGGAGCATGCGATCCGCATCTGCCTGTTCGATGACCTGGTCGAGAAGCTGGAAGTGTTCGATCCGCTGACCGGCCGGGTGCAGCATCCGATGTCCCGGTTCACCGTCTATCCCTCCAGCCACTACGTGACGCCGCGCGAGACGACGCTGCGCGCCGTGGAGGCCATCAAGGCCGAGCTGCGCGAGCGCATCGCGTTCTTCCAGGGCGCCGGCCGGCTGGTCGAGGCGCAGCGCATCGAGCAGCGCACCCGCTTCGACCTGGAGATGCTGGCCGAGCTGGGCTTCTGCAAGGGCATCGAGAACTATTCGCGCCACCTCTCGGGCCGCCAGCCGGGCGAGCCGCCCCCCACGCTGATCGACTACCTGCCGCACGACGCGTTGATGATCATCGACGAGAGCCACGTCACCATCCCGCAGCTGGGCGGCATGTACAAGGGCGACCGCTCGCGCAAGGAAAACCTGGTGGAGTACGGCTTTCGCCTGCCTTCGGCGCTCGACAACCGGCCGCTGCGCTTCGACGAGTTTGAGCGCGTCGTGCGCCAGACCATCTTCGTGTCGGCCACTCCGGCCGACTACGAGCGTGCGAAATCCGCTCAGGTGGTGGAGCAGGTGGTGCGTCCCACGGGGCTCATCGACCCGCAGGTGATCGTGCGGCCCGCCTCTACCCAGGTCGACGATCTGCTGTCCGAGATCAGCCTGCGGGTGAAAAAGAACGAGCGGGTGCTGGTCACCACGCTCACCAAGCGCATGGCCGAGGAGCTCACCGACTACCTGGCCGAGCACGGCGTGAAAGTGCGCTACCTGCATTCCGAGGTGGATACAGTGGAGCGGGTGGAGATCATCCGCGACCTGCGGCTGGGCGAATTCGACGTGCTGGTGGGGATCAACCTGCTGCGCGAGGGGCTCGACCTGCCGGAGGTTTCGCTGGTCGCAATCCTGGATGCCGACAAGGAAGGCTTCCTGCGCTCCGAGCGCTCACTCATCCAGACGATCGGGCGCGCGGCGCGCCACATCAACGGCACGGCCATCCTGTATGCCGACGCCCTCACCGAGTCGATCAAGCGCGCCATCGGCGAGACCGATCGCCGGCGCGCCAAGCAGGTCACCTACAACCAGCACCACAGCATCACGCCCAAGGGCGTCATCAAGCGCATCAAGGACCTGATCGACGGCGTGTACGACGCCTCGCAGACCCGGGCGGCGCAGGAAGAGGCGCGCTACGAAGCGATGTCAGAGAAGCAGGTCGCGCGCGAGATCAAGGCGCTCGAGAAGAAGATGCTCGCGCACGCCCGCAACCTGGAGTTCGAGGACGCGGCGAGGGCGCGCGACCAGCTCGCCGAGCTGAAGAAGAAGCTGTTCGGCGTCGCGCTTACCCCCGAGTGAAGAAGGTCCTGTTCGTCTGTACCGGCAACATCTGCCGCTCGCCCACGGCGGAAGGCGTGCTGCGCCACCTTGCGGCGCGCATGGGCGTCGCGCTGCACGTGGAATCCGCCGGCACGCACGACTACCACGTGGGGGAGCCGCCGGACCGGCGCGCGCTGCACCATGCCAAGGAGCGAGGCTACGACCTGAGCGCGCAGCGCGCGCGGCAGCTGCGCGAGCGCGACTTCGCTGAATTCGACGTGCTCGTGGCCATGGACCGCGGCCACCTCGAAATCCTCCAGGCGCATTGCCCGCCGCAGCATCGCTGGAAGCTGCGTATGCTGGTGCACGGGCACGACGTGCCCGACCCGTACTACGGCGGCGCGCAGGGCTTCGAGCAGGTGCTGGACATGGTGGAGGCCGCCTGCGTCGGCCTCCTCCACGAATTGAAGACTACTTCCTAGTCTCGACCTGCTGCAGCTCCTCTTCCTGCTGCGGCGTGAGCTTCGGGCGCTCGCGGCGCGGCCGGCCCAGGTGCTGCGGCTCGTCGAGCTGCGGTGTGTATTGCGCCTTGCTGCGGTCGGTCTCGATCATCACCAGGCCGGCGCTTTCGAGCAGCACCTTGGAGTCCACCTTCGGCTCCTCGCGCCTGGGCTCTTCGTGCCTCGGCGCTTCATGCTTCGGCTGCTCGTGGACGACGCGCGCCTCTTCGTGAGCCGGCTCTTCACGGGCCAGGCGCTGCGCTTCGCGGCGCTGCTCTTCGCGCACCGCCTCGTAGCTCGGCTGCTCGTGCCGGATCGGCTGCTCGTGGCGCACCGGCTGCTGCTCCTGCCGGGGCGGCATCTCCGGCTGGGTTTCCCCGGGCAGGGCGGCTGCGGCCGGAGCGGGACGCTGCTCCTCGCGCTGCTCACGCTCGCGGTGGCGGTCGCGGCCGCGATTGCGTCGGCCGCCGCGCCGTTGCTGCTCGTCGCCCTCGCGCGGCTCATGCGGCGGCCGCGGATGCTGCTGCTGCGGTTGCTGCGGCAGCGCCTGCTGCGGCTGCTGCTGCGGCGGCCGCGGCGTACGCTGCTGCGGGTCCGGTCGGCGTTCACCGCGTTCACCGCGTTCGCCTCGCGGCTGGCCGTTGCGGCGTTGCTCCAGCCGTCCCTGCTGCTGGCGATCCCGGTTCTCGTCGCGCGGACGGCCGTCGCGGCGACCGTCGCGGCCGTCGCGACGCTGGCCCTCGGGCCGCTGGTCGCGCCGCGCCTGCTGCTGATCGCGCCGGTGCGGATCCCGCGGCGGCCGCTGGCCCCCGGGTTGGCCCGCCGGGCGCGGGACGGCCTGGGTGGCGGCCGGCGCTGAAGGCGCCTGCGGCTTGAAGAGACCGAAAATGCGCGACAGGAAGCCTTCGGCGGCCGCGGCGACCGGCTGCACCACCTGCTGGGCGACCGGCTGCGGCAACGGCCGCGGTTCCGAGGCGCGCGGCGGGCGCGTCAGGGATTCGTCCACCATCGGCGCGGGCTGCGCCGGCGTGATGGCCTTGACCACCGCCTCCTGGCGCTCGCGCTTGGCTTCTTCCTCGGTCCCCGGCGCCTTGGGCTCCTCGGGGCGCTCGACCATTTCGTAGCTCGCCGGCACGTGCTCCATCTCGTTCAGCTCGTCGTGGCGCAGGCGCTGCACCTTGTAATGCGGCGTCTCCAGGTGCGGGTTGGGCACCATGACGATATTGACCTTGAGGCGCGCCTCGAGCTTCTGGATCTCGGCGCGCTTCTCGTTCAGCAGGAACGAGGCCACGTCGACCGGCACCTGAGCGTGGACCGCGCCGGTGTTCTCCTTCATCGCCTCTTCCTGCATGATGCGCAGCACGTGCAGCGCCGTGGAGTCGGTGCCGCGGATGAAGCCGGTGCCGCTGCAGCGCGGGCAGTTGATGTGGGCGGTTTCCTCCAGCGACGGCTGCAGCCGCTGGCGCGACAGCTCCATCAGGCCGAAGCGCGAGATCTTGCCGATCTGCACGCGCGCGCGGTCGTATTTCAGCGCCTCGCGCAGCCGGTTCTCCACCTCGCGCTGGTTGCGCTGGGACTCCATGTCGATGAAGTCGATGACGATCAGGCCGCCCAGGTCGCGCAGCCTGAGCTGGCGGGCGACTTCGTCGGCGGCTTCGAGGTTGGTGCGCAGCGCCGTCTCCTCGATGTCGCCGCCCTTGGTGGCGCGCGCCGAGTTGACGTCGATGGCGACCAGCGCCTCGGTGTGGTCGATGACGATCGCCCCGCCGGCCGGCAGGCCGACCTGGCGCGAATAGGCGCTTTCGATCTGGTGCTCGATCTGGAAGCGCGAGAACAGCGGCACGTCATCGCGGTAGAACTTCACCTTGTTGACGTTGCCCGGCATCACCGTCTGCATGAACGACTTGGCCTGCTCGTAGATCTCCTCGGTGTCGATCAGGATCTCGCCGATGTCTGGCTGGAAGTAGTCCCGGATGGCGCGGATCACCAGGCTCGACTCGAGGTAGATGAGGAACGGCTTTCTCGACTGGTCCTGGGAGGCGCCCTCGACCGCGCTCCACAGCTGCATCAGGTAGTTGAGGTCCCAGTTGAGCTCCTCGAGCGTGCGGCCGATGGCCGCGGTGCGCGCGATGACGCTCATGCCCTCGGGCAGCTGCAGCTGGTCGAGCGTGTCGCGCAGCTCGTTGCGGTCCTCGCCCTCGACGCGGCGCGAAACGCCGCCGCCGCGCGGGTTGTTGGGCATGAGGACCAGGTATCGCCCTGCCAAGGAAATAAACGTCGTCAGGGCGGCACCTTTGGTGCCGCGCTCGTCCTTTTCGACCTGGACGATGAGCTCCTGGCCCTCGCGCAGCGCGTCCTGGATGCGGGCGCGGCCGACGTCGATGCCGTCCTTGAAATAACTGCGGGCGACTTCCTTGAAGGGCAGGAACCCGTGCCGCTCCTCGCCGTAGTCGACGAAGGCGGCTTCCAGACTGGGCTCTATCCGGGTGATGATGCCTTTGTAGATATTGCTCTTGCGTTGTTCCCTTGAGGCCGATTCGATGTCGAGGTCGATGAGCTTCTGCCCGTCGACGATGGCGACCCTGAGCTCTTCTTGCTGGGTCGCATTGAACAGCATGCGCTTCACTTGTTGTTCTCCTGCGCGCGCAGGAGACCCGATGTTCAGTCGGTCCGTGCTCTCCTAGAGGTCTTAATCAAAAGGGATGAAGTAGGGCGAATTCGCCTACGCGCGCTTCTAGTAGTATCGCTACTTCCGGTGAGCGAAATTAACCAGCGCTTCAGGCTCGGCTGTGGCCGGGCAGGGGGCGTGTGGCAGGTCGAGGCGGCGTTCGCCGCGCCCGGGACTCCTGTGCCCCGCAACTCAAAGCGACCCCGAGATACTACGGAAAATGAATGACTTAAGCAAGGCTCGGGCGACCACCATGGAGGTCGGGGAGGAAGCGGCGGCCCAACGCATCGACAATTTCCTGCTGCGGCACCTGAAAGGCGTACCCAAAAGCCATGTCTACCGGGTGCTGCGCAGCGGCGAGGTGCGCGTCAACAGCGGCCGCGTCAAGCCCGAGTACCGGCTGAAGCCCGGCGACCGGGTGCGGGTGCCGCCGATGCGAATCGCGGAAAAGCGCGCCGCCGCCAAGCCCGCCGAGTTCCCCGTGGCGTACGAAGACCCAGCGCTGCTCGTGGTCGACAAGCCCGCCGGGGTCGCGGTGCACGGCGGAAGCGGCGTCAGCTTCGGGGTGATCGAAGCCCTGCGCGCCGCGCGCCCGCAGGCCAAAGCCCTCGAGCTCGCGCACCGGCTCGACCGCGACACCTCCGGCCTGCTCATGCTCGCCAAGAAGCGCAGCGCGCTGGTGGAGCTGCACCGCATGCTGCGCGACGGGGAGGTCGAGAAGGTGTACCTGGCGCTGGCCAAGGGCCGGGTGGAGAGCCGCACCCTGCGCGAGCCCCTCCATAAGTATGTCAATGCAAAAGGCGAGCGCCGCGTCAGCGTGCAGCAAGGCGGCATGGCCGCCGAGACCCGGGTCAAAGCGCTGAAAAGCTCCCCCGAATTCAGCTTCCTCGAAATACGGCTGCTCACGGGCCGCACCCACCAGATCCGCGTGCACCTTGCCCATGCCGGCCACCCACTGCTCGGCGACGACAAGTACGGCGACTTTGACCTCAACCACCGGCTGGAAAAGCAGGGCGTGCGGCGCCTTTTCCTGCACGCCAGCCGGCTCGCTTTTGCGCACCCCATTTCGAGGGAGAAAATCGACCTGAAGGCGCCATTGCCGACCGAGATGAAGAAATTCGTCGATGCGAATCTCGCATGAAGTACTCGCTCATCGTGTTCGACTGGGACGGCACCATCCTTGATTCGTCGAGCGCCATTGCCCAGTGCATTCGCCGGGCAGCGCAGGAGCTGGGGCTGGTGGTGCCGGATTTCGATCGTGCGAGCCACGTCATTGGGCTGGGCCTGGCGGATGCGCTGCGCACGGCGGTGCCCGACCTGCCGGCGGCGCGCTACCCCGAATTCGTGGAGGCGTACCGCCGGCATTTCCGCGCCAGCGAGGAATCGATGCAGCTGTTCGGGGGCATGCGGGAGCTCATCGCCCAGCTCGCCGGCCGGCACACCCTCGCCATCGCCACCGGCAAGAGCCGGCGCGGTCTCGAGCGGGCGCTCGACGCCACGAGCCTGCGGGCGCATTTCCGCGCCTCGCGCTGCGCGGACGAGACCACGCCGAAGCCGGACCCCGCCATGCTGCTCGAGCTGATGGACGAGCTCGGCGTGCCACCGCAAGGCACTTTGATGATTGGCGACACCTCGCACGACATGGAAATGGCGCGCGCCGCCGGCGTGGACGCATTGGCGGTGACTTACGGAGCGCATGCCGAGCCGGGCCTGCGCGCCTGCGGGCCCCTGGATTGCTGCGCGGACGTGCCGCGCCTGCGCGCATGGCTGACGGCGAACGCCTGATCTGCGCCTCCGAAGCGCTCGTCGATTCGGGGCGCGGGGTGCGCTTCGAGGTGGAGTACTTCGGGCAGCCGGCGCCCGCGTTCGCGGTTCGCCACCGCGGGCAGGTCCACGCGTATCTCAACCGCTGCGCGCACGTCGCCATGGAGCTCGACTGGCAGGAGGGGGTGTTTTTCGATGCCGAGGGACGCGATTTGCTATGCTCGACGCACGGGGCGACGTACGACGCGCGAAGCGGTCGCTGCCTGGGCGGGCCGTGCAATCGCACGCCGCTGCTGAAGCTGAAGGTCGAGGAGCGCGCCGGCAACGTTTACTTCATGGGGTTTTCCGATGACTGAGAATGGTGGGCAGTGGGAACGCGAGCTGGTGGCGAAGCTCGCCACGGCGGCGCTCAAGGAGCAGCGGCGCGCGCGCTTGTGGGGCATTTTCTTCAAGCTGCTGACCTTCGCCTACATCACCTTCCTGCTGGTGATGTTCATCGACTGGGAAGGGCGCGCCGAGATGTCCAGCGGCAAGAAGCACACTGCCATGGTGGAGCTCAACGGCACGATCGCGCCCGGCAGCGACGCGAGCGCCGACAAGGTGATTGCCGCGCTGCAGGCTGCCTTCAAGGACAAGAACACCCAGGGCGTGGTGCTGCGCATCAACTCGCCTGGGGGCAGCCCGGTGCAGTCGCAGACCATCTACGACGAGATGCGCCGCCTGCGCAAGAAGTACCCCGACACGCCGCTGTACGCGGTCGTCGAGGACATTTGCGCCTCCGGCGGCTACTTCGTCGCCGCGGGCGCCGACCGCATCTACGTCGGCCAGGCAAGCATCGTCGGCTCCATCGGCGTGCTGATGAACGGCTTCGGCTTCACCGGTCTCATGGAGAAGCTGGGCGTCGAGCGCCGGCTGATCACCGCCGGCGAGAACAAGGCCATGCTGGACCCGTTCTCGCCGCTCGACGAGAAGGACAAGCAGCACGTGCAGGCGCTGATGAAGGACGTGCACCAGCAGTTCATCGGCGTGGTGCGCGAAGGACGCGGCCCGCGGCTCAAGGAGACGCCGGAGATGTTCAGCGGGCTGGTCTGGACCGGCCAGAAAAGCGTGGAGCTGGGCCTCGCCGACGGCATCGGCAGCCTGGAATCGGTGGCGCGCGACGTGGTCAAGGCGGAGGCCATCGTCGACTACACGCAGAAGGAGAACATCGCCGAGAAATTCGCGCGCCGCTTCGGCGCGAGCGCCGCTAACGCGGTGATGGAATTCGCCCTGCGCTATTCACCGGGCATCCGCTAGGAGAAGGAACACCGCGGGCCGGCGTCCGATGCCGCGCGGCGCCCGCTGCCACTCGGCGACGGTCTTCGTGCTGATCGTTTCGGACGAGAGCGTCAGGTCCGCCGCCACGCAGACGCGGGTCCCGCCCGCGCAAGCGGCAAGCAGCGCGGCCATCAGGACGTCGTTGCGGTAGGGCGTCTCGATGAAGATCTGCGTTTCGCGCTCCCTGCGCGAGCGCTGCTCGAGCTCGCGGATCCGTCTGGCCCTTTCCGGCTCCTCCCGCGGGAGGTAGCCGCAGAAGGCGAAGCGCTGCCCCTCCAGGCCGGAAGCCATGAGCGCCAGGACGATGGAGGAGGGCCCGACCAGGGGCACCACGCGAAAGCCTTCGCGGTGCGCCGCCTCGACCAAGGCTGCGCCCGGATCCGCGATCGCCGGGCAGCCGGCTTCCGACAGCAGCCCCAAGGGACGCTTTTCCCTCAGGGGGAGCAGCAGGCCCGCTACGTCGTCCTCGATGGTGCGGATGCCCAGCTCGCGCACCGGCATGCCCAGGGCGCCTAAAAAGGCGCGCGCGCTCTTGGCGTTCTCGACGACGAAGTCCTTCAGCGTGCGGATGGTCTGCAGCGCCGGGCCGGGCAAAGCGTCCGCCGGCACGCCGCCCAGCGGAGTCGGAATGGCGTACAGGATCAAAGGACCGGCAGCCCGGCTTCCTCGAGCATCGCGGTGAGCGCGATGAGCGGCAGGCCGACGAGGGAAGTGGGATCGTCCGTTTCCATGCGCGCGATGAGCGCTATGCCGAGGCCCTCGGCCTTGGCGCTGCCGGCACAATCGTACGGCTGCTCGCGGCGCAGGTAGGCCTCGATGCGCGCATCGTCAAGCCCCCGGAAGGTGACCCGGCAGCCGACGACTTGCGAGCGGAGCCTGCCGGTCCGGCCATCGAGCAGCGCTACGGCGGTATGGAAATCGGCCGTCTTGCCGCTGAGCAGGCGCAGCTGCCGCACGGCGTTGTCGTGGCTGCCGGGCTTGTCGAGCCGCTCGCTTCCCAGCGCGGCCACCTGGTCCGAGCCGATGATGAGCGCGTCCGCCAGCCTTTCCTTCAGCGAGGTTGCCTTGAGCACGGCAAGGCGGCGCGCGGTGTCTGCCGGCCGCTCTTCGGGCAGTACTTGCTCGTCGACCCCCGGCGCGGCCACTTCGAAGGCGAGACCCAGGCGCTCGAGGAGAGCCTTGCGGTACTTCGAGGTGGAGGCGAGCACCAGTCGCCGGGAGGGATCCATCGCGTTGTTTTGGCGCAGGTTTGCCCAAAAATGATATCATCCGCCGCCTTTATGCCGCACCAGCAGCCGGTGATCGACGGCTTCGATTTCGCGTCGGCCGGCGCCAGCAGGGAAGGGGACTGGCCGCTAGGCGACTTTCCGCGGCTGCGCGACATGCTCGCTTCAGACGACGGGAAGGTGCATTACGCAATTGCAGGCGTGCGCGACGCGCGAGGGCGGCCGGGTTTGCGCATCCAGGTAAGCGGCATGCTGCAGCTGCGCTGCCAGCGTTGCCTCGAGCCGATGGCCTTTGAAGTGCGGAGCGACCAGACGCTGGTCCTCGCCGGCAGCCTGGAGGAGATCGACGCGGAGCCGGTGGACGTGAACGCCGCAGATCGCGTGGTGGCGGGCAGGGAGATGCCGGTGCGCGATCTGATCGAGGACGAGCTGATCCTCGCGGCGCCGTACGCGCCAAGGCACGAAAGCTGTAGCGCGCGTCCTTCGCCGGACGCGGAAACTAAACCATCGCCGTTCGCCGGCCTGCGCGGGCTGCTGGACGGCAAGCATTGACCTGGAAGGAGTTCGAACATGGCAGTCCAGCAGAACAAGAAGTCGCCGTCCCGGCGGGGGATGCATCGCTCGCACGACCACCTGGCGCAGCCGACGCTGGCCGTCGAGCCGACGACCGGCGAGCGGCACCTGCGCCACCACGTCAGCCCGACCGGCTACTACCGCGGCAAGAAGGTCATCAAGACGAAAGACGAGTAACCCTGGTCACGGTAGCGATCGATTGCATGGGCGGCGACCACGGCCCCCATGTGACCGTTCCCGCCGCGCTCGATTTCCAGGCGCGGCTTCCCGACGTCGCCGTCGTGCTGGTCGGTGCGCCGGAAGCGCTCGAGCGCGAGCTCAAGGCGCGCGGCGCGGCCGCCGGCGAGCGCCTGCGCGTGCAGCCGGCGAGCCAGATGGTGGCGATGGACGAGCCGCCGGCGCAGGCCCTGCGCTTCAAGAAGGATTCGTCGATGCGGGTGGCGGTCAACCTGGTGAAAAGCGGAGAGGCGCACGCCTGCGTGAGCGCGGGCAACACCGGCGCGCTCATGGCCATCTCGCGCTTCGTGCTGAAGACGCTGCCGGGCATCGACCGGCCGGCGATCGCCACCGTCCTGCCCAACATGAAGGGCGGCTACACCTACGTGCTCGACCTCGGCGCCAACGTCGACTGCACCCCGGAGCAGCTGATGCAGTTCGGCGTAATGGGCGCGATGCTGGTCGCCGCGGTGGAGCACAGGGACCGGCCCAGCGTCGGGCTGCTCAACATCGGCGTCGAGGACATCAAAGGCAACGAGACGGTGAAGCGCGCGGGCGAGCTGCTGCGCGAAAGCGGGCTCAATTTCCACGGCAACGTCGAGGGCGACGACATCTACAAGGGCACCACCGACGTCGTGGTCTGCGACGGTTTCGTGGGCAACGTGCTGCTCAAGGCCTCCGAGGGCGTCGCCAACATGATCGTCGGGTTCCTGCGCCAGGAATTCACGCGCAATCCCTGGAACATGCTGGCCGCCTGGATGGCCGGCCCGGTGAGAAAGTCGCTGCGCCGGCGCATGGACCCCGGTCGCTACAACGGCGCGAGCCTGCTCGGCCTCAAGGGCATCGTCATCAAGAGCCACGGCTCGGCCGACGCCTACGCCTTCCGCCAGGCGTAGGGGCGCGCGGTCGAGGAAGTGCGCAACAACGTGCCGCAACGCATCGCTTCGCAGGTCCACCATCCATGATTTACTCCAGAATCACCGGCACCGGCAGCTACCTGCCCGAGCGCATCGTCGACAACCACGAGTTCGCCCGCCGCCTGGATACGAACGACGCCTGGATCCGCGAGCGCACCGGTATCGTCCAGCGCCACATCGCCGCCGAGGGCGAGGCGTCCAGCGACCTCGCCCTGGCGGCATCGAAGCGCGCGCTGCAGGCGGCGAAGCTGGATGCCTCGCAGCTCGACCTCATCATCGTCGCCACGTCTACCCCGGATTACATTTTTCCCAGCACCGCCTGCCTGCTGCAGGCGAAGCTCGGCCTCAAGGGCTGCGCCGCGTTCGATGTGCAGGCCGTGTGCAGCGGCTTCGTCTACGGGCTTGCGACGGCGGACAGTTTCATCCGCTCCGGGCAGAACAAGAAAGCCCTCGTCGTCGGCGCGGAGGTGTTCTCGCGCATCCTCGACTGGAACGACCGCGGAACCTGCGTGCTGTTCGGCGACGGCGCGGGCGCGGTGGTGCTCGCCGCGGATGGCCAGCCGGGCATCCATGCGAGCCGCCTGCACGCCGACGGCAGCCACGTCGATCTCCTGTCGGTGCCGGGCAACGTGTGCGGCGGCAAGATCGCGGGCTCGCCGTTCCTGCAGATGAACGGGCAAGGGGTGTTCAAGTTCGCGGTGCGCGTGCTGGAAGAGTCGGCACGCGAGACCGTGGCGGCAGCGGACATGAAGCTGGAGGACATCGACTGGCTGATCCCGCACCAGGCGAACGTGCGCATCCTCGAGGCCACCGCGCGCAAGCTCGGCCTGCCGCGCGACAAGCTGGTGGTGACGGTGGACCACCACGGCAACACCTCGGCCGCTTCGGTGCCGCTCGCGCTGGACGAGTACGTGCGCGCCGGAAGGATCCGTCCGGGGCAGCGCCTGCTGCTGCAAGGCGTCGGCGGCGGCTTCACCTGGGGCTCGTGCGTGGTGACCCTGTGAAGCTCGCGATGGTGTTCCCCGGGCAGGGCTCGCAGGCCGTCGGCATGCTGAAGGGCTATGACGGACTCCCCGGCGTGGATGCGGTGCGCGCCGAAGCGGCCGCGGTGCTGGGAAGCGAGTTCGTCAGGCTGCTGGACGAAGGTCCGGCGGAGCAGCTCAACCTCACGCTGCATACGCAGCCCGCGATGGTGACGGCGGGCTATGCGGCCTACCGCGCGTGGTGCGAGCTCGGCGGCGCGCGCCCGGAAGTCGTCGCGGGACATAGTTTGGGCGAGTACACCGCGCTGGTTGCCGCGGGCGCGCTCTCGTTCAAGGACTGCCTGCCGCTGGTGCGTTTTCGCGCGCAGTCGATGCAGGAGGCGGTGCCCGAGGGGCAGGGCGCGATGGCGGCCATCCTGAGCCTGAATGACGAGCAGGTGCGCCAGGCCTGCGCGCAAGCCGGCGGTGAAGTCCAGGCGGTGAATTTCAACGCCCCCGGCCAGGTGGTGATCGCCGGGGAAAAGCAGGCCGTTGCGCGCGCCATCGAGGCGTGCAAGGCGAGGGGCGCCAAGCGGGCCATGGCGCTGCCGGTGAGCGCGCCGTTCCACTCCAGCCTGATGCGTCCGGCGGGCAGGAAGCTCCAAGGCTATTTGGAGAAGGTGCCGTTCGCGGCGCCGGAAATTGCGCTCGTCAACAACGTCGACGTCGCGGTGCTGCAAGAGCCGGCGGCCATCAAGGACGCGCTGGTGCGCCAGGCGGCTTCGCCGGTGCGCTGGGTGGAGACCATCCAGAAAATGCGCGAGATGGGCGTCACCCACATCGTCGAATGCGGGCCGGGCAAGGTGCTCGCCGGCCTGACCAGAAGAATTTCTGCGGAGGTGCAGTCCATGGCGCTGGCCGACCGCGCCTCGCTCGAGGAGGCGCTCAAATGCTAGAGGGCAAAGTCGCGCTGGTGACCGGCGCCTCGCGCGGCATCGGCCTGGCGATCGCCGAGCAGCTGCTCAAGGACGGCGCCCGGGTGATCGGCACCTCGACCACCGAGGAAGGCGCGAAGAAAGTGCCCGGCACCGGCCGGGTGCTCGACGTGACGGATGCCGGACAATGCGACCGGCTGGTGGAGGAAGTGCAGAAGCAGCACGGCGACATCGCGATCCTCGTGAACAACGCCGGCATCACGCGCGACAACCTGGCGCTGCGCATGAAGGACGCCGAATGGGACGAGGTCATGGAGACCAACCTGCGCGCGGTGTTCCGCCTGTCGCGGGCGGTGATGCGCGGCATGATGAAGGCCCGCTGGGGACGCATCGTCAACATCACCTCGGTGGTGGGCGCCTCGGGCAACCCCGGCCAGGCGAACTACGCCGCCGCCAAGGCGGCGGTGGCCGGCATGAGCAAGTCGCTGGCGCGCGAGCTGGGCAGCCGCAACATCACCGTGAACTGCATAGCGCCGGGCTTCATCGACACCGACATGACGCGCGCGCTGTCGGACGAACAGAGATAGGCGCTGCTCGAGCACATTCCGCTCGGGCGCCTGGGCACGCCGCAGGACGTGGCGGCCGCGGTCGCGTACCTGGTTTCTCCCGGCGGCGCCTACGTCACCGGGGCAGTCCTGCACGTCAACGGCGGCATGTATATGTCGTAAAATACGCCCCCTCTTCGGGAAGGAGCAGCGCATGGAAAACATCGAACAACGCGTGAAGAAAATCATCGCCGAGCAGCTCGGGGTCAACGAGGCGGAGATCAAGACCGAGTCCTCGTTCGTCGACGACCTGGGCGCCGACTCGCTCGACACCGTGGAGCTGGTGATGGCGCTCGAGGAGGAGTTTGAGACCGAGATTCCCGACGAAGAGGCGGAGAAGAT
>DATACE010000329.1:0-2460 GCA_036259215.1 Burkholderiales bacterium
ACGGCGTCGAGAACCTGCTGTACGTCGCCTCGCAGGCGAACAGCGACGGCGTGCTCACGCTCACCGCCACCTTCCAGGTGGGCACCGACCCCGAGCTCGCCGAGACGCAGGTGCAGAACCGGGTGCAGCGCGCCCTGCCGCGCCTGCCCGAAGAAGTGCGCCAGATCGGCGTAGTGACGCAGAAGAGCTCGCCCGACCTGACCATGGTCGTGCACCTCGTCTCGCCCGACAGCCGCTATGACGAGCTCTACCTGCGCAACTACGCGGTGCTCAACGTGAAGGACGTGCTGCAGCGCATCCCGGGCGCGGGCCAGGTGCTGGTCTGGGGCGCGGGCGACTATGCGATGCGCGTGTGGCTCGATCCGAGCAAGCTCGCCGCGCGCAACCTCACCGCGGGCGACGTGGTGCGCGCCATCCGCGAGCAGAACAAGCAGGTGGCCGCGGGGGTGGTCGGCGCGCCGCCCACCGCGGGCGACAGCGAGTTCCAGCTCTCGGTGAACGCGCAGGGCCGGCTCACCACCGAGGCCGAGTTCGGCGACATCATCGTCGCCAGCTCGCCCGGCGGCGGCCTGCTGCGCCTGAAGGACGTGGCGCGCATCGAGCTGGGCGCCGGCGAGTACGCGCTGCGCAGCCTGCTCAACAACAAGCCCGCGGTGGCGGTCGGCGTGTTCCAGGCGCCCGAGTCGAACGCGATCGCGCTGTCGAACGCGGTGCGCGCGGCGATGGAGGAGGTGAAGCAGGATTTCCCGGAAGGGGTCGACTACCGGATCATCTACGACCCGACGCGCTTCGTGCAGCAGTCGATCGACGCGGTCATCACCACCCTGCTCGAAGCGATCGCGCTGGTCGTGCTGGTGGTCATCGTCTTCCTCAAGACCTGGCGCGCCTCCATCATCCCGCTCGCCGCCGTGCCCGTGTCGATCATCGGCACCTTCGCCTTTTTGCTGGCGTTCGGCTTCTCCATCAATACGCTGACCCTGTTCGGCCTGGTGCTCGCCATCGGCATCGTGGTGGACGACGCCATCGTGGTGGTGGAAAACGTCGAGCGCAACCTGGCGCTCGGCTTCGACGCCAAGGAAGCCACGTACCGCGCGATGCGCGAGGTGAGCGGGCCGATCATCGCCATCGCGCTCACGCTGTGCGCGGTGTTCGTGCCGATCGCCTTCATCAGCGGGCTGAACGGCCAGTTCTACCGCCAGTTCGCCCTGACCATCGCCATCTCGACGGTGATCTCGGCCTTCAATTCGCTCACGCTGTCGCCCGCGCTCGCCGCGCTGCTGCTGCGCCCGCATGACGCGCCGAAGGATGCGCTCACGCGCTTCATGGACCGCTGGTTCGGCTGGTTCTTCACGCGCTTCGACCGCTTCTTCCAGCGCTCGTCGAACCGCTACCAGTCCGCCGTGGCGAGGGTGCTCAACCGCAAGGCGCTCGCCTTTGCCGTCTACCTCGCCCTCATCGGCGTGACGTATCTCGGGTTCCAGGCCGTGCCTTCCGGCTTCGTGCCGGGGCAGGACAAGCAATACCTGGTGGGCTTCGCCCAGCTGCCCGACGGCGCCTCGCTCGACCGCACCGAGGAGGTGATCCGGCGCATGTCGGACATCGCCATGCAGACGCCGGGCGTCAAGGACGCGGTGGCGTTCCCGGGGCTGTCGATCAACGGCTTCACCAACGCGCCCAACGCCGGCATCGTGTTCTTCACGCTGGACGAGTTCGAGCGCCGCAAGTCCGCCGCGCTCTCCGGCGGCGCGATCGCCGCGGAAGTGAACAAGCGCATGGGCGGCATCCAGGATGCCTTCATCGCCGTGTTCCCGCCGCCGGCGGTCAACGGTCTGGGCAGCATCGGCGGCTTCAAGCTGCAGATCGAGGACCGCGCCAACCTGGGCGACCAGGCGCTCTATCAGGCGATGACGGCGATGCAGGCGAAGGCCTGGCAGGCGCCCGAGCTCGCCGGGGTGTTCTCCAGCTACCAGATCAACGTGCCGCAGCTCTACGCGGACGTCGACCGCGCCAAGGCGAAGCGCATGGGCGTGGCGCTGACCGACGTGTTCGAGACCATGCAGATCAACCTCGGGTCGCTCTACGTCAACGACTTCAACCGCTTTGGCAAGACCTACCGCGTGGTGGTGCAGGCCGATGCGCCTTACCGCTCGAGCGCCGAGGACATCGCCGCTTTGAAGACGCGCAACGCCGAAGGCGAGCTCGTGCCGCTCGGCGCGCTGCTCAAGGTGGGCAACAGCTTCGGCCCCGACCGCGCCATGCGCTACAACAGCTTTCCTTCGGCGGATCTCAACGGCGCCCCGGCGCCGGGCTTCAGCTCCGGCCAGGCGCAGGCCGCCATAGAGCGCATCGCCGCCGAGACCCTGCCGCGCGGCATCCGCTTCGAGTGGACCGACCTCACCTACCAGGAGATCCTCGCCGGCAACACCGCCTACCTCGTGCTGCCGCTGTGCGTGCTGCTGG
>DATACE010000330.1:0-20780 GCA_036259215.1 Burkholderiales bacterium
TCTTCATGCGCGTGGCCATGGGATTGGCGCTGCGGGAAGAAAACCGGGAAGCGCGTGCGATCGAGTTCTACGACGTGCTGTCGAGCTTCGAGTTCATGAGCTCCACCCCGACGCTGTTCAACTCCGGTACGCTGCGCTCGCAGCTTTCGAGCTGCTACCTCACCACGGTGTCGGACAACCTCGAGGGCATCTACGACGCCATCAAGGAGAACGCGCTGCTCGCCAAGTATGCCGGCGGCCTCGGCAACGACTGGACGCCGGTGCGCGCCCTGGGCTCGCACATCAAGGGCACCAACGGCAAGTCCCAGGGGGTGGTGCCGTTCCTGAAGGTAGTCAACGACACGGCCGTGGCGGTGAACCAGGGCGGCAAGAGAAAGGGGGCGGTGTGCTCCTACCTGGAGACCTGGCACCTGGACATCGAGGAGTTCCTCGAGCTGCGCAAGAACACCGGCGACGACCGGCGCCGCACCCACGACATGAACACGGCCAACTGGATTCCGGACCTGTTCATGAAGCGGGTGATGGAGAACGCCGAGTGGACCCTGTTCAGCCCTTCGGACGTGCGCGAGCTGCACGACAAGTTCGGCAAGGCGTTCGAGGAAGCCTACCTGCGCTACGAGGACAAGGCGGCGCGCGGCGAGCTCAAGCTCTACAAGAAGATTCCCGCGGTGCAGCTGTGGCGCAAGATGCTGTCGATGCTGTTCGAGACCGGGCATCCGTGGATCACCTTCAAGGATCCCTGCAACCTGCGCAGCCCGCAGCAGCACGTGGGGGTGGTGCACAGCTCCAACCTGTGCACCGAGATCACCCTTAACACCTCGGACGACGAGATCGCGGTGTGCAACCTCGGGTCGGTCAACCTGGTTGCCCACATGAGCGGCGCCGGCCTGGATTTCGGCAAGCTGAAAAAGACCATCTCGACGGCGATGCGCATGTTGGACAACGTCATCGACATCAACTACTACGCGGTGGACAAGGCGCGCAACGCCAACGCCCGCCACCGCCCGGTGGGCCTGGGCATCATGGGGTTCCAGGACTGCCTGCACCGCATGCGCGTGCCCTACGCGTCGCAGGAGGCGGTGGCGTTCGCCGACCGCTCGATGGAAATGGTGGCCTACGCGGCCTACTGGGCCTCGACCGACCTCGCACAGGAGCGCGGCCGCTACCCCTCGTTCAGCGGCTCGCTGTGGGACCGGGGGGTCCTGCCGCAGGACACGCTGGATCTGCTCGCCGCCGAGCGCGGCGGCTACGTGGAGCTCGACCGCTCGAGCACCCTCGACTGGGAGGCGCTGCGCGCGCGCATCCGCAGCCACGGCATGCGCAACTCCAACTGCATCGCCATCGCCCCCACCGCCACCATCGCCAACATCATCGGCGTCTCGGCGTCGATCGAGCCCACGTTCCAGAACCTGTTCGTGAAGTCCAACCTGTCGGGCGAGTTCACGGTGGTGAACGAGTACCTGGTGAGCGACCTCAAGCAGGCGGGCCTGTGGGACGAGGTGATGATCGCCGACCTGAAGTACTTCGACGGCAACCTGGCGCGCATCGACCGCGCGCCGGCCGAGCTGCGCCGTCTTTACGCGACCGCGTTCGAGACCGAGCCCAAGTGGCTGGTGGAAGCGGCCGCGCGGCGCCAGAAGTGGATCGACCAGTCGCAGTCGCTCAATATCTACATGGCCGGCGCCTCGGGACGCAAGCTCGACGACACCTACAAGCTCGCCTGGATCCGCGGCCTGAAGACCACGTACTACCTGCGCGCCATGGGCGCCACCCACGCCGAGAAGTCGACCAGCAAGGCGGGGCAGCTCAACGCGGTGTCGATGGAAAGCGCCGACGAGGCCAAGGTGTGCGCGATCGACAATCCCGACTGCGAGGCCTGCCAATGATCACTTTGGGCAGCCGCCAGTTCACCGGGCCGTTCATCGCGCCCATATGGTCGCCGCCGCGGGCGCCGGGGCTGTACGCCGTGATGGTTCCCGGATGGCGCCTGCTCATGTTCCACGCGGTGCACTTCGGGCACGCCGAGGACCTTTCGGCGCCCGAGCTGATCCGCAGCAACCCGAAGTACGGCTACTGGCTCACCCTGGCCGGCAGCGAGTGGAACCTCTACGTGGCGACCTGCGAGATGTACCAGTCGAGCCCGGGAGAGCGCGAGGCGGCGTACCGCGAGCTGCTCGACCTGCCCACCACCACCACCCGAGGTCAGGCTCATGCTCAGCTTTGACGACGTGATCCAGCCCACGGCGCCGTTCGTGCCGGAAAGCCGGGCAAACGAAGCGCCCCAGCCCCAGGCGCCCGAGGCGCCGTTCCGGCGGGTCACGGTCGAGGACAAGAAGGTCATCAACTCCAAGGCCGACGTCAACCAGCTGGTGCCCTTCAAGTACAAGTGGGCATGGGAGAAATACCTTTCCGCCTGCGCCAACCACTGGATGCCGCAGGAAATCAACATGAGCCGCGACATCGAGCTGTGGAAAGACCCGCGCGGCCTGACCGAGGACGAGCGGCGCATCGTCAAGCGCAACCTAGGCTTCTTCGTCACCGCCGACTCGCTGGCGGCCAACAACATCGTGCTCGGCACCTACCGCCACATCACGGCGCCGGAGTGCCGGCAGTACCTGCTGCGCCAGGCGTTCGAGGAGGCGATCCACACCCACGCCTACCAGTACATCGTGGAAAGCCTCGACCTGGAAGAGTCCGAGATCTTCAACGCCTACCACGAGGTGGGCTCGATCCGCGACAAGGACGAGTTTCTGGTGCCGTTCATCGACACCCTGACCGACCCGGCCTTCGTCACCGGCACGCCGGAGGCCGACCGCAAGCTGCTGCGCAGCCTGATCGTGTTTTCCTGCCTGATGGAGGGGCTGTTCTTCTACGTCGGCTTCGCCCAGATCCTGGCGCTGGGCCGGCAGAACAAGATGACCGGCGCCGCCGAGCAGTACATGTACATCCTGCGCGACGAGTCGATGCACTGCAACTTCGGCATCGACCTGGTCAACCAGATCAAGCTGGAGAACCCGCACCTGTGGACCGGCGAGTTCAGGGAAGAGCTGCACGAGCTGTTCCGCCGGGCCGTGGAGCTGGAGTACCGCTACGCCGAGGACACCATGCCGCGCGGCGTGCTGGGGCTGAACGCCCCGATGTTCAAGGAGTACCTGCGCTACATAGCCAACCGCCGTTGCCAGCAGATCGGCCTGGACACGCTCTACCCGGGGGCGGCCAACCCGTTCCCGTGGATGAGCGAGATGATCGACCTGAAGAAGGAGCGCAACTTCTTCGAGACCCGGGTCATCGAGTACCAGACCGGCGGCGCGCTGAGCTGGGACTGATCAATGACCGAGGAATGGGACGAGATGAGAATCACCGCGTGCAAGGCCGAAGAGGACTACAAGCTGTGGCTGCGCTTCGAGGACGGGCTCGAGGGCAGCGTGTTCCTCGGAAACCTGCTCGAGATCGGCGCCTTCCAGCTGTGGCGCGATGTGCGCGAGTTCGAGAAAGTGCGTGTCGATCCCGATACCGCCTGCGTAACTTGGGAAGGTGGGATACGATTGGACTCGGACATTCTTTATCATGACGTCAAGGCGAACCAGATTCAGCATGCCGGTGCGGGGGAACCCTCGCCGGCGGTTGGATAGTCCGGAGCAGCACGGCCGGGCTTTTTTGTTCAACTACCTTGAAGGAGATTGAAGATGGCGAAGAAAAAAGCGAAAAAAGGCGGAAAGAAAAAGAAGAAGAGAAGGGCATCATCAAAGAAGAAGAAGTCAGTAAAAAAAGCTGGTAAGAAGAAGGCGGCAGGCAAAAAGAAATCCGCCAAGAAGAAGAAAAAGGCGGGAAAAAAGAAAAAGGCACGCAAAGCCGCCAGCCCGGCCAGCCCTGCGGAAAAGATGGCGAGTACTCAGGCAGCACCCGCGCCATCCACCGCTGCGACATCCGGCGCGAGAACCGCGCTGAATCCAGCGGCCGCTTGGCCGTTTCCCACCGGCTCCCGGCCGTAACCGGGAACCGGGGGACGAGGCGGGGGGCGCAAGCCCCTCGCCGGCCTCTCGAAGCTCAGCGGACCGGCTTGGTCAAAACGGCCCAAGACTGGAAGACTTAGGCCGGTCCGCGAGGCTTCCCTTCGAGAACCCGCATTTTACGGCCGCCCCGCGGTCAGCGGTGCGCGGTCAAAAATGAATGGCGAAACACCGATCGCCCTTCACAGTTGTCATCTAGTCATTGATTCTTAAGCGTTTACTGGTTGTTGCGGCGCAGTAGCGCGGATACCACATCGGCCTGGGCAAAACGGTTCTAGACCTTTGGCGCCCGATAAAATCGGTGCGGGAAAAGTTGGCAGCAAGGAGGAACCAAGTATGAAAGCAGGCCATACCGATTCGATTTCCGCCGGTTTGGGGCTCGCCTGGCTGGTCGCCGCCCTCGGCCTGGCCTTTGTGCTCGCGCAAACCGCCGTCCTCCCGCATGGCTCAGAGCCTGCGGCGGAAAGCCCGGTCATCACGGGGACCCCGACGCAATCCGTGCCCCCCGTGATGGTGCAGGAAGAGCAGAAGGCGCTAGCCGACTACATCGCCAAGCGCTGGCGCATCGCCGAGGAAGCCGCCGCGCGTTTCGTGGCGACCGCCTACCGCGCCGGCGCGCTTCACTCGGTCGACCCGGTGCTGATTCTTGCCGTGATGGCGATCGAGTCCGGGTACAACCCGGTGGCGCAAAGCGTCATGGGGGCGAAAGGCCTGATGCAGGTGATCCCGCGCTTCCATCTCGAGAAGCTGAGCGGCCACGGCGGCGAGGAAGCGCTGCTCGATCCGGAGGTGAATATCCTGGTGGGCGCGCAGATCCTGCGCGAGTACTCCCGGCGGCTGCGCGACGAGGAGCTCGCGCTGCAGATGTACGGCGGTGCGTTCAACGAACCCACGGCGCAGTACGCCAACAAGGTCTTCGCCGAGCGCGCGCGGCTGGAGCCGATCAGGCAGCGCGCGAGGAAGCAAACCGGGCAATCCGCCTAGCGGCTTCCTCGAGGTCCTGCATGCTTCGCGTGTAGGCGAAGCGCACGAAGCGCCCTGTCCCGTGGGCGCCGAAGTCGATGCCCGGGGTCGCCGCCACCGCCTCGGTCTCCAATAGCTCGCGGGTGAAAGCCCGGCAGTCGCCGGCGCAGTCGGCGTACACGTAGAACGCTCCATGAGGCTCGGCCGGCACCGCGAGCCCCGCTTTGCGCAGGGCCGGGACCAGGAAGTCGCGCCGGCGGGCGAACTCGGCTCTTCTCTCCTCCAATATGGAGAGGCTTTCGGGCAGGAAGGCGGCGAGGGCCGCATGCTGGGCGGCGGCAGGCGCGCTGATGAACAGGTGCTGCCCGAGCTTCTCGAAGGCGCGCACCGACGGCTCGGGCAGCACCACCCAGCCCAGCCGCCACCCGGTCATGCAGAAGTACTTGGAAAAGCTGTTGATGAGCGCCACGTCGCCCGGGAAATCCAGCGCGGTCCACGGCTCGTCGCCGTAAACGAGCCCCTGGTAGATCTCGTCGACCAGCAGCACGCCGCTGCGCTGCGAAATGAACTGCGCGATGCGCCGCAGCTCCCCTTTTTCGATGAGCGTGCCGGTCGGGTTCGACGGCGAGCCGAGCAGCAACCCCTTGGTGCGAGGGCCCCAAGCCGCGCGCACCATTTCCAGCGTCGGCTGGAAGTTCTCCGCGGCGCCGACCGGCAGCGCGCGCGCCACCCCTTCGAACGCGCGCACGAAATGGCGATAGCCCGGGTAGCCGGGATCGGGCACCAAAATCTGGTCACCCGCTTCGACGTACAGCGCCGCGAGCGTCAGCAGGCCGCCCGAAGCCCCCGCGGTGACCGCGATCCTGCCGGGGTCTACCTTTTTCGAAAAAGCATTCCAATAGTGCCGGGCAATCGCTTCGCGCAGCGCCGGCAGACCCAGGGTCGCGGTGTAGGCCGTCATGCCGTCGCGCAGCGCGCGCATGCCCGCTTCAACCACCGGCGCCGGTGCGGTGAAATCCGGCTCGCCGATCTCCATGTGCACCACGTGCCTGCCCGCGGCCTCGAGCGCGTGCGCCCGCGCGAGCACGTCCATCACTTCGAAGGGCTCGATCTCGGCGCTGCGGCGGGAGAAGGGGGTCGTCACGAGAGCCGGGGATTATAATTTTTCGGTGGACGAGGAACTGAAGAAGAACGCTCTCGATTACCACCGGCGCAGTCCTCCCGGCAAGATATCCATCCTGCCGACCAAGCAGCTCACCAACCAGCGCGACCTCGCCCTGGCCTATTCGCCCGGGGTGGCGGCGGCCTGCGAGGAGATCCTGCAGGACCCCGCCAAGGCGGTCCTGTACACCTCGCGCGCCAATCTCATCGCCGTGATCACCAACGGCACCGCGGTCCTCGGCCTCGGGCAGATCGGGCCGCTCGCCGCCAAGCCGGTGATGGAAGGCAAGAGCGTGCTGTTCAAGAAATTCGCCGGCATCGACTGCTTCGACATCGAGCTGGACGAGCGCGATCCGCAGAAGCTGATCGACATCATCGCCGCGCTGGAGCCCACCTTCGGCGCCATCAACCTGGAGGACATCAAGGCGCCCGAGTGCTTCACCGTCGAGCGCGCGCTGCGCAAGCGCATGAAGATCCCGGTATTCCACGACGACCAGCACGGCACGGCGATCACCGTCGGCGCCGCCGTCTACAACGGGCTGAAGGTGGTGAAGAAAAGCATCACCCAGGCCAAGCTGGTCGCCTCCGGCGCCGGCGCGGCGGCCCTCGCCTGCCTCGAGCTGCTGGTGAAGATGGGCCTGCCGCGCGAGAACATCACCGTCACCGACATCAAGGGCGTGGTCTACAAGGGACGCCGCGAGGAGATGGACCCGGACAAGGAGCGCTTCGCGCAGGAGACGCGCGCGCGCACGCTGGACGAGGTGATCGCCGGCGCCGACATCTTCCTCGGCCTATCGGCCGGCGGGGTGCTCAAGCCGTCGATGGTGAAGAAAATGGCCGAGCGGCCGCTGATCCTGGCGCTCGCCAATCCCGAGCCGGAGATCCGGCCCGACCTCGCCAAGGAGGCGCGGCCCGACAGCGTGATCGCCACCGGGCGCTCGGATTACCCGAACCAGGTGAACAACGTGTTGTGCTTCCCGTTCGTGTTCCGCGGCGCGCTGGACGTGGGCGCGACCACGATCAACGACGAGATGGAGATTGCCGCCGTGCGCGCCATCGCCGAGCTCGCCCAAGCCGAGACTTCCGAGCAGGTGGCGCTCGCCTACGGCATCGAGTCCATCAGCTTCGGGCCGGAGTACATCATCCCGCGGCCGTTCGACCCGCGCCTCATCGCGCGCGTGGCGCCCGCCGTGGCGCAGGCCGCCATGGACTCGGGCGTGGCCACGCGGCCGATCGCCGACATGGAGGCCTACCGCGATTCGCTCGGCCAGTTCGTCTACCAGTCGGGGCTCATCATGAAGCCGCTTTTTACCGCCGCCAAGGCGGCGCCGCGGCGGGTGGTCTATGCCGAAGGCGAGGATGAGCGCGTGCTGCGCGCGGCGCAGATCACGGTCGACGAGCGCCTCGCGCGCCCAATCCTCATCGGCCGGCCGCAGGTGGTGGAGCAGCGCCTCGAGCGCCTGGGGCTGCGCGTGCGGCCGGGCGTGGAGTTCGAGCTGGTCAACCCGGAGTCCGATCCGCGCTACCGCGACTACTGGACCACCTACCACGAGCTCGCCGAGCGCAGGGGCGTTTCCCCCGAGGCCGCGCGCCTGGAAATGCGCCGGCGCAATACGCTGATCGGCGCCACAATGATCCACAAGGGCGAGGCCGACGCCATGCTGTGCGGCACGTTCGGCAACCACGCCGAGCATCTGCACTTCGTCGACCAGGTCATTGGGCTGCGCGCGGGGGTGCGGCATTACGCCGCAATGAACGCGCTCATCCTGCCGGGGCGCACGGTGTTCATCTGCGACACCTACGTCACCGAGGACCCGGACGCCGACCACCTCGCCGAGATGACGCTGCTCGCGGCCGAGGAAATCCGCCGCTTTGGGCTGGTGCCCAAGGTGGCGCTGCTGTCGGCCTCCAGCTTCGGCTCGCTCGCCCGCTCGCCCTCCGCGGCCAAGATGCGCCGCGCCCTGGAACTGATCAACGAGCGCGCCCCGGAGCTCGAGATCGAGGGCGAGATGCACGGCGACGCGGCGCTGTCCGAGGAGATCCGGCTGCGCGTGTTCCCACGCTCGCGGCTGCGCGGCGAGGCGAACCTGCTCATCATGCCGACGCTCGACGCCGCCAACATCGCCTTCAACCTGCTCAAGACCGCGGCCGGCGGGGGCGTCACCATCGGGCCGATCCTGCTGGGCGCCGCGCGCGCGGTGCACATACTGACGCCCTCGGCCTCGGTGCGCCGCGTGGTCAACATGACCGCGCTCGCCGTGGCCGACGCCAACGCGCCGCGCGGCCAGGAACAGAGCCTGTTCTAGATGGAAGCGGCCGCCGGCAACGTCGCCCCCTTCCCGGCCAGCCGGATGAAGCCGCGGGCCGGGCTGGTGCTCACCGGTGGCGGCGCGCGCGCCGCCTACCAGGTGGGCGTGCTGAAGGCGGTGCGCGACATCCTCGGCAGCCCGGCGAGGAACCCGTTCCACATAGTCTGCGGCACCTCGGCCGGCGCCATCAACGCCGCATCGCTCGCCGCTTCGGCCGACGACTTTACGCGCGGGGTGGCCGACCTGGTCGAGTTCTGGGAGCACATGCGCTGCGAGCTGGTTTTCCGGACCGATGCCTGGCACATCATGAAATCGGGCGCCGGCTGGCTCGGCGCGTTGATGCTCCTGTCGCGCCGCAACCCGGTGTCGCTGCTGGACAACGCGCCGCTGCGCAGCCTCCTGGAGAAGCATCTCGATCTCGGGAAGATCCAGGAGCACATCGACTCCGGTGCGCTGTACGCCGCGTGCGTCACCGCATCGGGATACACCTCGGGCCAGAGCGTCTCCTTCTTCCAAGGGGGCAGCGGACTGGAGGGCTGGACGCGCAACCAGCGCATCGGCGCCGCGGTCAGCCTGCGCCTGGAGCACCTGCTCGCTTCGGCGGCGCTGCCGTTCCTGTTCCCCGCGGTCAAGGTGCATCGCGAGTACTTTGGCGACGGCTCCATGCGGCAGATCGCCCCGGTCAGCCCGGCCCTGCACTTAGGCGCCGACCGCGTGCTGGTGGTCGGCACCGGCCGGCAGAGCGCGGAGCAGGCGCGCGAGCGCTCCAACATCTACCCGTCCCTCGCCCAGGTCGCCGGGCACGCGTTGAACAGCATTTTTCTCGACAGCCTGCTGGTGGACATCGAGCGGCTGGAGCGCATCAACCGCACGCTGCGGCTGATCCCGCCGGAGGCGCGGCGCGACTCGACGCTGCGGCCGATCCGGGTGCTGTTCGTCACGCCCTCGCAGCCGCTTGAGCGCCTCGCCGCCCGCTTCATCCACGAGCTGCCGCGCAGCGTGCGCTTCCTTCTGCGCCCGACCGGGGCGCTCAACCGCGCCGGCTCGAACCTTGCGAGCTACCTGCTGTTCGAGCCCTCCTTCTGCCGCGCGCTCATCGACCTCGGCTACCGCGACGCCGCGGACCGGGAAGCTGAGGTGCGCGAATTCTTTGACTTCAGCGAGGGACGCGCCCATGGCTGACACGCCGCCGCAGGACCCTTTTGAGATGTTCCGCCGCCTGTGGGGGCCGCTTGGGGTACCGCTGCCCGGCATGGCGATGCCTACGCTCGACCCGGCCGAGCTCGACAAGCGCATCGCCGACCTGCGTTCCATCGAGGGTTGGCTAAACATGAACCTCAACATGGTGAAGTTCTCGATTCAGGGCCTGGAGCTGCAGCGCGCCGCGCTGCAAGCCATGCGCTCGACCACGGAACCGAAGAAGCCGCAGGAGTGAAGCCTTTCGCTTTTGCCCATGCCGGCGGGCCGGCATGGCGCAACGCCATCCCACAATTGGGACGGCCCGGCCGTGGCCTGGGATTCGTCTATTTCACCGATGCCCTGCTGGGGGAAGCCGAAAGCCTCCTGCAGGCGCTGCGCCAGCAGACCGGCGTCGAGGACTGGATAGGCACGGTGGGCACGGGCGTGCTCGCGACCGGCGCGGAGTACCAGGAGGGCCCGGCCATCGCCGCCATGGTCGCGGACCTGGACGACTATTGCGTCTTTTCGGGCCGGCGCCCGCTGAAAGGCGCGGCGCCGCACTTCGCCGTGGTGCACGCCGATCCGGCCGCGCCGGACGTGGCCGGCCTGGTGGCCGACATGTCCTCGAAGCTGTCCACCGGCTACCTGGTCGGCGGCATCTCCAGCTCGCGCGCCGGCACGGTGCAGATCGCCAACGAGCTGCTCTCCGGCGGCATCTCGGGGGCGACCTTCGGCAAGTCGGTGACGGTGGCCACGCGGCTCACGCAGGGCTGCACCCCGTACCCGGGGCGCTTCCGGGTGACGGGATGCGAGGACAACCTGGTTTTCTCGCTCGACGGCCGGCCCGCGCTGGACGTGCTGCTGGAAGCGGTGCGCGGCGAGAAGGCGCAGCTTCTGGTCGGCTTGCCGGTGCCGGGCGCCGATACCGGCGACTACACGGCGCGCAACCTGGTCGGCATCGATCCGAAAAACAAGATCATCGCCATCGGCGACGTGGTGGAGCACGGCGCCGAACTCCTGTTCTGCAAGCGCGACGGCGCGGCGGCGCGCGCCGATCTCGCGCGTATGCTGGCCGCGCTGAAGGCGGCCGAGCCGGCGCCTCGCGGGGCGCTGTATTTCTCGTGCGTGGCGCGCGGCGAACACCTGTTCGGCACCCGCGGTGCGGAACTGGGGCTGGTGCGGCAGGCGCTCGGCGAGGTTCCGCTGGTAGGATTCTTCTGCAACGGAGAGATATCCCGCGACCGGTTGTATGGCTATACCGGCGTCCTGACGTTATTTCATTGAGGAGTGGTCATGGCAAAGGCAATGCGTTTTCACAAGCAGGGCGGTCCCGAGGTGATGCAGTACGACGAGGTGCAGGTGGGCGATCCCGGCGCGGGGCAGGTGCGCATCCGGCACACCGCGATCGGCGTTAACTTCGTCGACGTCTACCAGCGCTCGGGCCTGTATCCGATGCAGCTGCCGATGGTCGCCGGCAACGAGGCGGCCGGCGTGGTGGACGCGGTGGGGCAGGGCGTCACCGAGTTCAAGGCGGGCGACCGCGTGGCCTATACCGGGCTGCCCGGCTCGTACTGCGACCTGCGCGTGGTGCCGGCGGACCGCATGGTGAAGCTGCCGCAGGGCATCAGCGACGAGCAGGCCGCCTCCATGATGCTCAAGGGCCTGACGGTGCATTACCTCATCCACACCACCTATCCGGTAAAGAAGGGTGAGACGGTGCTATGGCATGCCGCCGCCGGCGGCGTCGGCCTGATCGCCTGCCAGTGGCTCAAGGCGCTCGGCGTGACGGTGATCGGCACCGCCGGCTCGGACGAGAAGTGCTCGCTCGCCAAGGCGCACGGCGCGGAGCACGTGATCAACTACAGCCGCGAAAACTTCGTCGAGCGCGTGAAAAGCATCACCGGCGGCAAGGGCCTGCCGGTGGTGTACGACGCGGTGGGCAAGACCACGTGGGAAGGCTCGCTCGACTGCCTGCGGCCCCGCGGCCTCATGGTGTCCTTCGGCAACGCCTCGGGGGCCGTGCCGCCGGTGAACATCGGCATCTTCCAGACCAAGGGCTCGCTGTACCTCACGCGCCCCACGCTGGGCACCCACATCGCCACCCGTGCGGACCTCGTGGAGCGCGCCAACTCGCTGTTCGACATGGTGAAGAGCGGCAAGGTGAAGATCGAGACCACGCAGCGCTACAAGCTGGCCGACGCGGTGCAGGCGCATCGCGATCTCGAGGGCCGCAAGACGACCGGCTCGATCGTCCTGCAGCCGTGACACGGACTATTTGATGCCGAGCACGCCCTTGGCCTTGCCGAGGGCGGCCATCGACTCGGCATGCCGGCCGGCCTTGTGGTGCTCCTCGCCCTCGGCGCGCAGCTTCTTCACTTCGGCAGCCTTCTCGGCAGAGAGCTTGGCCTTGGGCAATGCGGCGTCAATGGCCTTCATTTCGCGCGGACAGCTGTTCGCCAGCACGGCGGACGAGGCCAGCAGCAGGGCGGCAAGGATGGCGATGCGTTTCATGACTTCTCCTCGGGTATGAAGCTCGATGTCGCCGGACTGAAGGAGCGCCTGAGGCGCACCCCCCCGGCGTTCGCAGTATATGGCGACGACGGCACGGGGAGGGAGGAGGCCGCGCTGACTGCGGCCGCGGTGCTGGTGCCCATCGTGCGCCGCGAGCCGGAACTGACGGTGATCTTCACCCAGCGCACCGTGCATCTGAAGGCGCATTCCGGGCAGGTGAGCTTTCCGGGCGGGCGCGCCGAGCCGCACGACCCGACGCCCGAGCACACCGCGCTGCGCGAGGCGCAGGAGGAAATCGGCCTGCCCCTGGAGCGGGTCGAGGTACTGGCGCGGCTGCCCGACTACCTCACCCGGACGGGATTTCGCGTCACGCCGGTGGTCGGCCTGCTCGAGCCGCCTTTCGCGCTGCGACCCGATCCGCGCGAAGTGCAGGACGTATTCGAGGTGCCGCTGTCGTTCCTGCTCGATCCGAGGAACCACCAGCGCCGCACGCGCGATTTGCAAGGGCGCACGGTGGGCTACTACGCGATGGAGTTCGGCGGCCGCACCATCTGGGGCGCCACCGCCGGCATGCTCGTCAACCTGTACCGCCACCTCGCCGACTGAATAGAATGCCGCCATGAGCGTTATCGCGATCATGGCGGCGCTGCTGCTCGAGCAGTGGCAGCCGCTCGACCACAACCGCACGGTGCATCCCTGGCTGTCGGCCTGGGCCGGCTGGCTGGAGCAGGCATTCAACGGCGGCGAGCGCCGCCACGGCATGGTCGCCTGGTTCGTGGCGGTGCTGCCCCCGGTGGCGGCCGCCGTCCTGATCCACCAGCTGCTCGCCTCGGCGCATTTCCTCCTGGCCGCGGCGTTCAACGTCGCGGTGCTGTACTTCACGCTGGGCTTTCGCCAGTTCAGCCACCACTTCACCGAGATCCAGCTCGCGGTGAAGTCGGGGGACGTGGAGCGCGCCCGGCAGCTGCTCGAGGAGTGGCGCGGCGCCTCCGGCGTGGTGCGCACCCGCGAGGAGGTGATCCGCCTGTCCATCGAGGAAGCGCTGGTCGCCTCCCACCGCCACGTGTTCGGCGTGCTGCTGTGGTACGTGCTTCTTCCCGGCCCGAGCGGCGCGGTGCTGTATCGCCTCGCCGTTTTCCTGCAGCAGCGCTGGAAGGATCTGGGCGGCTTCGGCCGCTTCTCCGGGCGCATATTCCAGCTGCTGGAGTGGCCGGCGGTGCGCCTCACCGCCGCCTCGTTCGCAGTGGTCGGCGACTTCGAGGACGCGGTCTACTGCTGGCGCACGCAGGCGCGCACCTGGATGGAGGCGAGCTCGGGCGTGGTGCTCGCCGCCGGCGCCGGGGCGATGGGCGTGCGCCTCGGTATGCCGGTGCAGGAGGTCGAAGGCATGCTGCCGCGCCCCGAACTGGGCGTCGGCGAGCCCGCCGACGGCCCGTTCCTCGATAGCACCGTGGGCCTGGTATGGCGTGCGCTGGTCGTATGGATGTTCGTGCTGGTCCTGGTCACCGTCGCGCGGCTGCTTTGAATGGTGGACGCGCAGCGGCTGCGTGAGTTCTACGAAAACCTGAGCGACGACGAGTTGGAGCGCATGTCTCGCCTCGAGCTGATTGAGGAGGCGGGCCGTCTGCTGCAAGCCGAAATGGATTTGCGTGGGCTCGTCCCAGCGGCGCCTGTGGCCGAAGCGCCGGCACGCCGGCACTTCAGCTTGCGCAATGCCTATCTACCCCCTGCGGCGCTGATCGCCGACCCGAATGCCGAGGCCGCGATCTCGCCGACGGCATCGGCGCCGTCTTTCCCGTGGCTAGCTACTGGATATTTGCCGTGCTGCAGCCAATGTGGGTAGTTGCGGGCGTCGGCCTGTGTCGAAGTACTTCGAACGCTCCTAGGCGCGCTTATTGCGTATCTCGACACATGCACCGCAAAAGACGTCGTGGACGGGCCCGGTCATTCGCCAAAGCCGTCGAGCTCTCGCTGGTTGCGCCGCAGGTGGTCGCTTTGCGGAGCCTACGCGCGCACGACCGGCGTGAGATGCAGCGCATGGGCACCGAGAAGGTGCTGGCGTTCTGGGAATCGATGAACGCCATGGGGCTGCAGGTGGCGAAGGCCAATCAGGAGTACACGCTCTTCGCCATGCGCCAGTGGTGGTCCCCTTGGATGACGCCTTTGCAGATGGCGAATGCCGCGACCAAGGTGCTGGAGAAGGGTCTGGCCCCGGTGCACCGGCGCGCCGCCGCCAACGCGCGGCGCCTGAGGCGCTAGGGGCGGTAGGCGCCGCAGCTCCAGCACTGGGTGAACTGTCCGCCCAGCTTTTCCCCGCAGCCGCAGGCCCAGTCAGGGACCGGTACTTCCTTCCGGGAAAGAACTTCGACGGCGCGTGGCGCATCGCGCTCATTGAGAACCCAGAGCTCGGCTTGGCATTCGGCCGGGGGCAGCTCGCCCATGGCCGAGGACAGGATCTCGTTCTTCACGACCGCGCGGATGCCTTCGGCGGCGAGGAGGTTCTTCGCGTGATGGACGATCTGCAGATTGAAGGAGCTGAAGACCCGCTTCACAGCTCACGCATCACAAGTCAAACAAGGCGTCGCACTTGGCGGCGCAGATGAAGTCGTTTTCCGACAGGCCGCCGATGGCATGGGTGGAGTACTCCACGCGGCACTTGTTGTAGCCGACCAAAAGGTCGGGGTGATGGTCCTCGCGATGGGAGATCCAGGCGAGCGCGTTCACGAACGCCATGGTCTGGTAGTAGTTGGCGAACGGGTACAGCTTCACCAGCTTGCCGTTCTCCAGGATCCAGCCCTTGAGGCTTTTCAATAGCGACTTCGCCTGCTCCGGGGTGAGCGGCGCGACGCCGCCTTCGCAGGGCTTGCACTTCTGCTTGGCGAGATCATTCGAAGGGTTCGCATTCATGCTCAGGTGGCCCCTTTCAGCCGGGCGATGCGGATCGCCGCGGGCGGGTGCGAGTCGTAGAACGCCGAATGCACCGGGTCGGGCGTCAGCGTGGCGGCGTTGTCCTGGTACAGCTTGACCAGCGCGGCCACCAGGTCCGACGAATCGGCGTGCCGGGCGGCGTACTGGTCGGCCTCGAACTCATGGCGCCGGGAGTACAAGCTGGAGAGCGGCTGCAGGAAAAAAGTAAATACCGGCACCGTCAGCATGAACAGCAGCAGCGCCGCCGCGGTGCTTGGGTGCGCGACACCCAGGCCTTCGTAGAACCACTGCTGGTCGATGAGCTGGCCCAGCACCCACAGAAAGGCGAGCGAGGCGGCAAAGAGCAGCGCGATGCGCTTCCACACGTGGTGCAGGCGGTAGTGGCCGAGCTCGTGGGCGAGCACCGCCTCCACCTCGGGCGGCGCCAGGCGCGACAGCAGGGTGTCGAAGAACACGATACGCTTGGCCGCGCCGAAGCCGGTGAAGTAGGCATTGCCGTGGCTCGAGCGCTTGGAGCCGTCCATCACGTACAGGCCGCTCGCGCGGAAGCCGCAGCGCTTGAGCAGCGCCTCGATCCGTCCGGCGAGCCCGGGGTCCTCGAGCTTGCTGAAGCGGTTGAACAGCGGCGCGATGAACGTCGGGAACAGCAGCAGCACCAGCAGGTTGAACCCCATCCAGGCGAGCCATACGTACAGCCACCACAGCTCGCCCATCTTCTGCATCAGCCACAGCACGAGCAGCAGGAGCGGGATGCCGAGCAGCGCCGCGAGCAGCGTCTGCTTGGCGAGATCCAGCGCGAAAAGCCGCGCGGTCATGCGGTTGAAGCCGTAGCGCGCCTCGATGACGAAGGTGCGGTACAGCGTGAGCGGCAGGTCGACCAGCGCGATGAGCACCGCCGCCGTGGCGATCATGGCGGTGCCGTGCCACAGGCCGCCGGGCTCGAGCACCTGTGCCCAAAGGACATGCAGGCGGTCGATCAGTCCGCCGAGCGTCAGCAGCAGCAGCAGCGCCGCGCCGATCAGCACGTCGAGCATCCCGGTGCGCGCCTTCGCCACCGTGTAATCGGCCGCCTTCTGGTGCGCGGCGAGCGGGATGGCGTCGGCAAAGGTGCCCGGCACCGCGTCGCGGTGCGCGCGCACGTGGCTCACCTGGCGCTGCGCAAGCCACAGGCGGGCGAGCGTGGTGGCAGTGAGCGCCGCGAGGAAGGTCCAAGTCAAAGCATTGAACATGCCATGAGAGAATAAAGCATGCGCGCCGATCCCAACAACCTCATCTGGATCGACATGGAGATGACGGGCCTGCAGCCCGACAGCGACCGCATCATCGAGATCGCGCTGCTGGTCACTGATTCGGAGCTGCGCGCGGTGGCCGAAGGCCCGGTGTGGGTGGTCCACCAGCCCGATGAAGTGCTAGCCGCCATGGACTCATGGAACAAGGGCACGCACGCGAAAACCGGCCTCATCGAAAAGGTGAAGGCCTCGACCCTGACCGAGGCGCAGGCCGAGGCGCAGGCGCTCGAATTCCTTGCAATGCATGTGCCGGCGAACGCTTCGCCGATGTGCGGCAACTCCATCTGCCAGGACCGGCGCTTCCTCGCCCGCTGGATGCCGCGGCTCGAAGGCTACTTCCACTACCGCAACCTCGACGTCTCCACGCTGAAGGAGCTGGTGCGGCGCTGGAAGCCGGAGGCGGCCAAGGGCTTCGCCAAGGAAGGCAAGCACGAGGCGCTCGCCGATATCCTCGAGTCCATCGAGGAGCTGAAGTTCTACCGTCGAACCGTAATGACGATCTAATCGGGGTCAGAGCCCGATTGCCTACTCGACCTCGACGATGCACTCGATCTCGACGGGAATGCCCATCGGCAGCGACCCCATGCCGACCGCCGAGCGCGCGTGCTTGCCGCGCTCGCCCAGCACCTGCACGAACAGGTCCGAGCAGCCGTTGATCACCTTGGGGTGATCCTGAAAGTCCGGCGTGGCGTTGACCATGCCGAGCACCTTGACCACCCGCTTCACCTTGTCGAGGCTGCCAAGCTCGGCGCGCATCACGGACAGCAAATCCATGCCGACCTCGCGCGCGTGCTCGTAGGCCTGCTCGGCGGTGAACTCGCGCCCCACCTTGCCGACCGGACGGTTGCCGTTGGTGCCGACGCGCGGGCCCTTGCCGGCGAGGAACAGC
Source organism: Burkholderiales bacterium (assembly GCA_036259215.1). GTDB lineage: Bacteria > Pseudomonadota > Gammaproteobacteria > Burkholderiales > SG8-39 > SCGC-AG-212-J23. Next base: position 17,240 of record DATACE010000330.1, read on the forward strand.
AGGTTGCCGGTGCGCACGGCGTTGACGTAGTTGGCCACCGGCGACGATACCGTTCCCAGATCCAGGTTCAGCTCCTTGAGACGGCGCTCGGCGCTCATAGCGACACCACCTTGCCGGGGTTCATCAGGTTGTCCGGGTCGAACAGCGTCTTGATGTCGCGCATCACATCCATCACGTCTTCGCCCAGCTCGGCGCGCAGCGAGGCCTGCTTGCCCATGCCGACGCCGTGCTCGCCGGTGCAGGTGCCTTCCAGGCGCAGGGCGCGCTCGACCAGGCGCCGGTTGAATTCCTTGGCAAGCTCGGTTTCCTCGGGCTTGGCCGGGTCCACCAGGAACATCAGGTGGAAATTGCCGTCGCCGACGTGGCCGAGCAGGGGCACCGGCGCGATGTAACTTTTCACGTCCTCCATGGTCTCGCGCACGCACTCGGCGAGGCGCGAGATCGGTACGCATACGTCGGTCGACACGGCGCGCGCCCCCGGCCGCAGCTGCAGGCAGGCAAAGTATGCGTTGTGGCGCGCCTCCCAGAGCTGCGTGCGCTCCTCCGGCTTGGTCGCCCAGACGAAATCCTTGCCGCCGTTGTCCTTGGCGATCGCCTGCACCGCCTCGGCCTGCTCCACCACGCTCGCCTTGGAGCCGTGGAATTCGAAGAACAGCGTCGGCGCGACGCGATAGCTGGTCTTCTTGTAGCGGTTGATCGCTTCGATGGTCTTTTCACACACGATCTCCGAGCGCGCGATCGGGATCCCGGCCTGGATGGTCTGGATCACCGCCTGCGTGCAGCCGTCCACCGTGTCGAAGGCGCACATCGCCGCCGACATCGCTTCCTGGACCGGGTAGAGCTTCACCGTGACCTCGGTGATGATGCCCAGCGTGCCCTCGGAGCCGATGAAAAGCCGCGTGAGGTCGTAGCCGGCAGCCGACTTCTTGGCGCGCCGGGAAGTCTGGATGATGCGCCCGTCGGGCAGCACCACCTTCAGCGACAGCACGTTCTCGCGCATGGTGCCGTAGCGCACCGCGTTGGTGCCCGAAGCGCGCGTCGCGCTCATGCCGCCCAAGGTGGCGTCGGCGCCCGGATCGATCGGGAAGAACAGGCCGGTGTGCTTGATGTACTCGTTCAGCTGCTTGCGCGTGACGCCCGCCTGCACCACGGCGTCGAGGTCCTCCTCGTGCACCGCGAGCACCTGGTTCATGCGCGAAAGATCTAGCGTCACGCCGCCCTGCACGGCGAGGATGTGGCCCTCGAGCGAGGTGCCCACGCCGTAGGGGATCATCGGCACGCGGTGCCGGCGGCAGATGTTGACCACGTCGCGCACCTCTTCCGTGGTCTGCGGAAAGACCACGGCGTCGGGCAGGGCATAGGGAAAGTACGACTCGTCCTTTCCATGGTGCTCGCGCACCGCCGCCGAAGTGGATACGCGCTCGCCGAGCAGCGCCTTCAGCTCGACGACCACCGTCTGGTCGAACTCGCGGGCCTTGTTCATGACTTTATTTTAGTCTTATCTCCCCGTCGAAAGGCACCTTCACGCCGAGCGCGGGAATCTCCAGCGTGCACTTCACGGGCACGCTTTCCGAGCCCTGCAGCTTGCCGTCCATCATGGCTTTCTGCACCGCCTGCTCGATCTCGCGCTGCGAGTTGACGCCCACCATTTTCAGGAACTTGCGGATGCTGAGGTTGAAGGTTTCCTGGTCCATTAGCTTGCTCCTTTGAGTATCTTTTTCGCCAGCTCCTTGCCAAGCTCGACGCCCCACTGGTCGAAGCTGTTGATGTTCCAGACCACGCCCTGGGTGAACACCTTGTGCTCATACAAGGCGATCAGGGCGCCCAGATTGCGGGCCGTCAGCCCATCGAACGACAAGATGCTTGACGGGCGGTTTCCCGGATATCGGCGGTGGGGCGCAAGCGTGCCGTCGTCGGTGCCGAACGCCAGCGCGTCGGCCTGGGCGCGGCAGTTGGCCGAGAGGTTCGCCTCGAGGTTCATCTCGATGAAGTCGCACGGCACCACCTGCGTGCCCTGGTGCAGCAGCTGGTGGAACGAATGCTGGCTCACCGTGCCCTCGGCTCCCCACAGCACCGGCGCAGTGGCGTAGTCGACCGCGCGGTCCTCGCGATCGACGCGCTTGCCGTTGGACTCCATCTCGAGCTGCTGCAGGTACGCCGGCAGGAGCCGCAGCGCGTTGGAATACGGCAGCACCGCGTGGGTCGCGTCCCCCAGGAAGTTGGTGTTCCACACCCCGATCAGCGCCATCAGCACCGGGACGTTCTTCTCCAGCGGTGCTTGTGCGAAGTGCTCGTCCACCGCGCGCGCGCCGGCGAGGAATTCGTCGAAGCCGTCCGGGCTGATCGCGCACATGGCGGCGAAGCCGACGGCAGACCAGACCGAGAAGCGCCCGCCCACCCAGTCCCACATCGGCAGCAGCTCGCTCGCGCCGAAGCCGCTGGCCGCCCGGACGTTCGAGGTCACGGCATAGAAATGCCGGCCGCCCCACTGCTTGGCGGCGGCGGCGTTCGCCATGGTTTCCTGCGTGGTGAAGGTCTTGGAGGCGACGACGAACAGCGTGCTCTGCGGCTCGGCACCCTCCAGCGCGCGCTGCAGGTCCTTCGGGTCGACGTTCGCCGCGAAGCGCACGTCCAGCACGCCGTCGCCCAGCGCATCGGCCACCAGTCGCGGCCCGAGATCGGAGCCGCCGGTCCCGAGGTTGACGACGCGCTTGAAGCGCTTTTCGCTCCGCAGCTTGGTAGCGAGCGTCCTCATGCGCGCCAGCGTTTCCGCCACTTCCGCCGGGGGAGAAGCAGCGCGCAATGCCGTATGCCAGGCGGCGCGGTTTTCCGTGTGGTTCACCGGCTTGCCGGAAAGCAGGGCATCGCGCCACTCGGCGAAGCCGCGCTGCGCGGCAAGGCTGGAGAGCAGCCGCAGCGTCACGGCGCCCAGGCGCTGGCGCGAGAAATCGTAGCGTACCCCGGGGGCCTCGACGGCGAGCTGCGGGGCGCGCGCCGCGTCGTGCGCGAACAGCTCGCGCAGGTGCACGTGGCGCCAGCTCTCGGCATGGTGCGCGAGGTCCAGCCACGCCTTGCATTCGGGCGGAGGAGTGGTATTCATTTGCTCCAGCGATAGAGGCGGTAGCGCTCCGAGCGGTCGCCGGGGCGGCCGACGTCGGCGAGCTTGGTCCAGTTGCGCCCGGGCGCGTCGAACTCATGGCGCGGATTTCCCTGCACCAGCAAGAGCGGGCAGGCGAGCGGGCGGGCGATGTCGAAAGGCTGCGGCCGGATGTCGGCGTGGTAGTCGAGCGCCGCGGCCTGCGGCACGCCCAGCCCGCGTTGCGCGATGCATTGCGCACCCACCGGGATCTTGGAGCGCAGCTGCAGCCCGACCGAGCGGTAGCTTTTCTGGAAGTCCGCCCAGGGCATCCACAGCATGGCAAAGGTGCCCCACAGGAGGACGATGCCCGCGGCCCAGCGGGCCACGCTGCGCGTGGCGGCGTAGGGCGTGAAGAACATCAGCGTGATCCAGCCCAAAGTCAGGGCCGCCGCGACCACGAAG
>DATACE010000331.1:0-2898 GCA_036259215.1 Burkholderiales bacterium
CGTGCCGCACCCGGGCAACGAGCAGCAGTCGCAATGGCTGCAGGTGCGCCAGATCCGGCCCGACTGGGTGATCCTGCGCGGCTGGGGCGTGATGAACCCGACCGCCATCCGGGCCGCGGCGCGGGTCGGATATCCGCGCAATAAGATGGTCGGCGTGTGGTGGGCCGGCGCCGAGGAGGACGTGATTCCCGCCGGCGATGCGGCCAAGGGCTACATCGCGGCGGCCTTCAACCTGCCCGGCACCAATTTCCCGGTGATGCAGGAGGTGCTCAAGCACGTCTACAAGAAGGGCAAGGGCGACCTCGAGGACAACTCGCGCGTGGGCTCGATCTACCACACGCGCGGCATCGTCGCCGGCATCATCACCGCCGAAGCCATCCGCACGGCGCAGGCGCGCTTCGGCAAGGGCAAGCCCATGACCGGCGAGCAGGTGCGCTGGGGCATCGAGCACCTGAACATCGATGAAAAGCGCCTGAAGGAGCTGGGCGCCACCGGCCTGATGCAGCCGCTCAAGGTGTCCTGCATGGACCACGAGGGCGGCGGCGCGGTGAAGTTCCTGCAGTGGGACGGCCGCAAGTGGAATGTGATCACCGACTGGATCGAGTCCGACCAGTCCATCGTGCGTCCCATGATCGAGGCCTCGGCGGCGCAGTACGCGAAGGAAAAGGGCATCACGCCCCGCGACTGCTCCAAGGAGAAGTAGCCTTTCCCGGAAAAAGCCGCTTTCGGGCGGCTTTTTCTTGGACGCGCATGGCAGCCGTACTGAAGGAGAAACCAGAGCCGATCCTCTCGGTGGTGAACATCGAGGTGATCTACGACCACGTCATCCTGGTGCTGCGCGGGGTGTCGCTGGAGGTGCTCGAGGGCCAGATCGTCGCGCTGCTCGGCGCCAACGGCGCGGGCAAGACCACCACGCTGAAGGCCATCTCCAATCTGCTGCGCGCCGAGCGCGGCGACGTCACCAAGGGCCGCATCCTGTACCGCGGCGAGCGCATCGACCAGCTCAATCCGTCGGCGCTGGTGAAGCGCGGCATCTGCCAGGTGATGGAAGGCCGGCACTGCTTCCAGCACCTGACGGTGGAGGAGAACCTGCTGACCGGCGCCTACACCCGCGGCGCAGCGTGGAAAATGCGCGGCGCCGGAATCAAGGAGGAGCTGGAGAAGGTCTACACCTACTTCCCGCGCCTCAAGGAGCGGCGCAACGCGCAGTCGGGGTACACCTCGGGCGGCGAGCAGCAGATGACCGCCATCGGCCGCGCGCTGATGGCGCGCCCCCGCATGATCCTGCTCGACGAGCCGTCGATGGGCCTCGCGCCGCAGCTGGTCGAGGAGATCTTCAAGATCGTCCAGGAGCTCAACCGCAAGGAGGGCGTGAGCTTCCTGCTCGCCGAGCAGAACACCAACATCGCCCTGCGCTACGCCGACTACGGCTATATCCTCGAGAATGGCCGCGTGGTCATGGACGGCGAAGGCAGGGCGCTCGCCGAGAACGAGGACGTCAAGGAGTTCTACCTCGGCTTCTCCTCCGGCGGCCGCAGGAGCTTCCGGGACGTGAAATCCTACCGCCGAAGGAAACGCTGGCTGTAACCCGAACACCTCCCGATGCACAAGCCGGAACACTTCGACAAGCTCGAGACGCGCTCTCCGCAGAGCCGCGAGCGGGCTCTGATGGCAGCGCTTCCCGGCCTGATTGCGCACGCGAAACGCAAGGCGCCCGGCTTTGCCCGCATCTTGGCGGAAGCAGATCCCAGCAAGGTCAAGACGCGTGATGCTCTCGCCCGCCTGCCGGTTACGCGCAAGAGCGACCTCGGAAAGCTCCAAGGCGAAACGCCGCCGCTCGGCGGCCTGAACGCGACGCCGGTGAATAAGCTGGCGAAGCTCTTCATCTCGCCCGGGCCGGTCTACGACCCGGAGGGGCGCGGGCGCAACTGGTGGCGCACGGCGCGCGGCCTTTTTGCCGGCGGCTTTCGCGCGGGCGACCGCGTGCTGAACAGCTTCGCCTACCACTTCACCCCGGCGGGCTCGATGGTCGAGTCGGGCGCGCTCGCCCTGGGCTGTACCGTGGTGCCCAGCGGCGTGGGCCAGACCGAGATGCAGGTGGCGGCGATCCACGACCTGGGCCTCACCGGCTACGTCGGCACGCCGTCCTTCCTGAAGCTCATCGTCGACAAGGCCGACGACCTCGGAGTCGACATTTCCTGCCTGCGAAGGGCGCAGGTCGGCGCCGAGTACCTGCCGCCCGCGGTGCGCAAGAGCATGCAGGAGCGCGGCATCGCGGTGACGCAGATGTACGCGAGCGCCGACCTCGGCCTCATCGCCTACGAATCGCTGCGGGCCGATGGCGCCCTCAACGACGGCATGATCCTCGAGGAAGGCCTGCTGCTCGAGATCGTGCGGCCGGGCACCGGCGACCCGATGAAGCCGGGCGAGGTCGGCGAGGTGGTGATCACTTCGTTCAACCGCGACTATCCGCTGATCCGCTTCGGCACCGGCGACCTCTCGGCGGTGCTGCCCGGCGCGAGCCCCTGCGGGCGCACTAACGTGCGCATCAAGGGCTGGATGGGCCGCGCCGACCAGAGCACCAAGGTGCGCGCCATGTTCGTCACCCCGGGTCAGGTCGCCGAGGTGCTCAAGCGCCACCGCGAAGTGCTGCGCGCACGCCTGCTGGTAGAGGGCGAGGACGGCAACGATCGCATGACGCTCGTGTGCGAAGTGCGCGAGCGCCCGGAAGCCCTCGCCGCCGCCCTGGTCGCCTCGATGCGCGAAGTCACCAAGCTGCGCGCGGAAGTCGAGCTTGTCGCCGCCGGCACCCTGCCCAACGACGGCAAGGTCATTGAAGACAAGCGCAAATACAGCTAATCGGGGTCAGAGCCCGATATCCCTTTCGGGCTCTGGCCC
>DATACE010000332.1:0-1655 GCA_036259215.1 Burkholderiales bacterium
CGCACGAGGGCATCCTGCGCCAGGCGTCGTTCATGGGCCTGCGCGAGGACATTCCGGCCAAATCGGTGGGCGAGGAAAAGGCCCAGCAGCCTCCGTCCTCGGGCAACGAGGTCCTCGGCGTGAAGATCAGCCACCCGGAGCGGCTCATCTGGCCGAAGCTGAAGTTCTCCAAGCTCGAGCTGGCGCGCTACGTCGAGGCCGTGGGCGAGCGGCTGCTCGCGCATGTGAAGGACCGGCCGCTGTCGCTGGTGCGCTGCCCCGACGGCGCCGAAGGCGAATGCTTCTACCAGCGCCACCTCACCATGGCGCGCAGCCCCGGCAGCCTGCAGACGGTGAAGCGCGAGCGCTCCAGCAAGGGCGCCTATATCTACGCCACCGACCTGAAGGCCATCGTGAGCGCGGTGCAGAACGGCGCCATTGAATTTCACACCTGGGGCGCCACGGTTCCCGACATCCGCCACCCCGACCGCATCACCATGGATCTCGACCCGGACGAGATGCTGCCGTGGAAAACGCTGGTCGAGGGCACGCAGCTCACCCGGACGCTGCTCGAGGGCCTCGGCCTCGCCTGCTTCCTCAAGACCACCGGCGGCAAGGGCCTGCACGTGGTCGCGCCGATCCAGCCCGAGCTCGACTGGGACGCGGTGAAGGACTTCACCCGGCGCATCGCCGAAATGCTGGCAAAGGCGCGGCCGGATCTCTTCACCGCGAAGATCGCCAAGGACCGCCGCCCGAACAAGATCTTCGTCGACTACCTGCGCAACTCCGAGACCGCCAGCGCGGTCGCCGCCTTCTCGCCGCGCGCGCGTCCCGGCGCCGGCGTATCCATGCCGCTGCACTGGGACGAGCTCGAGGCGAAGACCGATCTGCGCGCGCGCTTCGACGTGCGCAACGCCTCGCGCCGCCTGCAGGAGGCCGATCCCTGGGCCGGCTACTGGACCACGCGCCAGTCCATCACCGCGAAGATGGCGAAAGCTTTGGGGGGATGATCCCGACGGACTAGCGGTTCGTCCCAAGGCGCGCCAGACCGGGCAACGCGTCACGGAAGAGAATGCGGGCTGGAGTCGTCACCTGGACGCGCCCGCACACCTCACCCGCAAGATTCCGTTCGGCCGTCCCTGGATCGGCGACGAAGAACGGGCTGCGGTGGATCAGGTGCTGCGCGGCGATGTGCTGACACACGGGCCCCAGTGCGGGTTTTTCGAGAAGGAGTTCGCCACTTTTCTCGGCGGCGAAGCGCACGCGGTCAGCGTGAGCTCGTGCATGGCCGCGCTGCACCTGGCATTCGTGCAGCTGGGCATCGGGCCGGGCGACGAGGTGCTGGTGCCGGCGCAGACGCACACCGCCACGGCGCATGCCGTGGAGTGGTCGGGTGCGCGGCCGGTTTTCGTCGATTGCGATCCGCGCACCGGAAACGTGACCCCCGAAGCTCTGGCGGTCGCGCTTGCGGAACGCACGCGCGCCATCGTCGTCGTGCACTTTCTTGGCGCACCGTGCGACATGCCGGCCATCGTCGCGCTTGCGCGCCGGCATCGGCTGTTCGTGGTGGAGGATTGCGCGCTCGCGCTGGGTAGTCGCATCGACGGCATGCACGTGGGGTTGTTCGGCGACGCCGGCTGCTTCTCGTTCTATCCGGTGAAGCACATGACCACCGG
>DATACE010000333.1:0-5306 GCA_036259215.1 Burkholderiales bacterium
TTGCGCGGATATCCGACCCGCGCCGCGGCCCGGATGGCGGTCGGGTTCATCACGCCCCAGCCGCGCAGGATCACCCAGTCGGGCCGGATCTGGCGCACCTGCAGCCATTGCGACTGCTGCTCGTTGCCCGGGTGCGGCACGGCGATGTGCGTGACGGTGAAGCCGTATTTCTTCGCCTGCACGTCGAGCACCGGGATGGTTTCCTTGCCGTAGGCCGAGTCGTGGTAGATGTGCACGATCTTCTTGCCCTTGAGCTTGTCCATCCCGCCTTCCTTCTGGCCGATGAACTTGATCTTCGCGGTGTTCTGCGACCAGTACGTGGTGATCAGCGGAAAGATGTACGGGAACACCCGGCCGTCGGCCGCGTCGGTGCGGCCATAGCCCATCGAGATCACCGGGATCTTGTCGGCCGTGGCCTTCTCGATGAGCGAATAGGTAATGCCGGTGGACAGCGGATGGATCACGGTGGCGCCGGTGGGGCCCTTGTTCTTGGAGCGCTCGTAGCACTCGACGCCGCGGTCGTTGCGGTACTCGGTCTCGCATTTCTCCCAGGTGAGCTTGACGCCGTTGATGCCGCCGTCGCGCTCGTTCAGCATGGCGAAGTAGTCGATCATGCCGCCGCCGAAGCCCGAGCCTCCCGGGGCATACGGGCCGACCCAGTAGAAATTGGCGGGGATGAACTGCTCGTTTTGCGCTGCGGCAGGGCCGGCAATGCCGGCGGCGGCGAGCGCGAGCGCGGCCGCCGCAATGGTCGTAGATTTCATTGTGCTGATCCTCCTCCTAAGGGGACAAAGCGTTTTCAGTATAGCCCGTCAATGGGGGAACGGCCACAGGCGCAGCTTCTCCTTGGCGATCTGCCACAGGCGGGCGAGCCCGTTCGGCTCCACGATGAGGAAGAAGATGATCAGCCCGCCGAAGATGATGAGCTCCAGGTTCGACACGGCGGCGTGCGAGATGTCCACGCCGAGCGTGTGCGACATCCAGCCGGAAGCCACGTTGAGAAAGATGGGGAACAGGGTGATGAACGCCGCGCCGAGGAACGAGCCGAGGATGGAGCCCACCCCGCCGATGATGATCATGAAAAGAATGCGGAACGACAGGTCCAGGGTATACGCCTCTGGCTCGACGGTGCCGAGGTAGCAGAACGCATGCAAGGCTCCGGCCACGCCGCAGTAGAACGAGCTGATGGCGAAGGCGAGCAGCTTGGTCTTCATCATCGGGATGCCGATGACCGAGGCGGCGACGTCCATGTCGCGCACCGCCATGAACGCGCGGCCGGTCTCGCTGCGCATCAGGTTCTTGGCGGCGAGCGCCATCAGCGCCACCACCGCCAGGGTGAACAGGTACTTTCGCTCCGGCGTGTCGAACGGCACGCCGAGGATCACGATCTGCTGAGCGGTGATCACGCCCGAGGAGCTGTAGTTGGTGAACCAGCCGAAGCGCTGCAGCGCCCACAGCACGAAGAACTGGCAGGCGAGCGTGGCCACCGCGAGGTAGAAGCCCTTGATGCGCAGGCTCGGCAGGCCGAATACCACCCCCACCGCGGCGGCGCACAGGCCGCCGATGATGAAGCTCGGGATCACCCCGAGCCAGGGGAGGCGCAGCATGACGTTGTAGGCCATGAAGGCCCCCACCGCCATGAAGGCCGCCGTTCCCAGGGAAAGCTGCCCGGCGTAGCCGGTGAGGATGTTCAGCCCGAGCGCCGCCAGCGCGAAAATGAGAAACGGCGTGATGAGCGCCCCCAGCCAATACTGGTCGCCGATGAGCGGCACCACCGCGAAAGCGAACACCAGCAGCAGCGTGACCGCGATGCGGTCCTGGCGGATCGGGAAGATCTGCTGGTCCTGCGCGTAGCTCGACTTGAACTGCCCTGCTTCGCGGTAAAGCATTACTTCATTTCCCCTTAGACCCTGTCGATGTGCTTCTCGCCGAAAAGGCCCTCGGGCCTTACCAGCAGGAAAAGCAGCGCCACCACGTACGCGAACCAGGACTCGATGCCGCCGCCCACCATCGGGCCGAAATACACCTCGGCGAGCTTCTCGGTGGCGCCGATGATCAGGCCGCCGATGATGGCCCCCGGGATCGACTCGAAGCCGCCGATCAGCAGCACCGGCAGCGCCTTGAGCGCGACGAAGGTCAGCGCGAACTGCACGCCGTTGCGCACGCCCCAGATAAGGCCCGCCACCAGCGCGACGAAGCCGGCCACCCCCCACACGATCGCCCAGATGTGCTGCAGCGGGATGCCCACGGCGAGCGCCGCCTGGTGGTCATCGGCCACGGCGCGCAGCGCGCGGCCGATGCGCGTCTTCTGGAAAAACACCGCGAGCACTGCCACCAGCAGCCCCGCGACCACCGCCGCGAAGATGTCGAACTGGCTGATGTTGATGTTCCACTTCTGCGACAGCCATTCGATCGGCAGGTCGGGGATGCCGAGCTCCAGGCCGTGCGGCTGCGAGCCCCACAGGAGCTGCGACAGCCCCTCCAGCACGAAGGTGAGGCCGATGGTCGCCATGAACAGCGTGATCGGCGGCTGGTTGATGAGCGGGCGCAGCACCACGCGCTCGGTGGCGAGGCCCAGCAGCACCATGACCGCGAGGGTGACCAGCAGCGCCAGCCAGAAATTCCACTGCATCTCGAGCAGCGAGACGAAGGTGAGGGCGGCGAAGAACACCATCGCGCCCTGCGCGAAATTGAACACCCCCGAGGCCTTGTAGATCAGCACGAAGCCCAGCGCCACCAGCGCGTACATCACGCCGGCGAGCAGGCCGCCGACGAGCACTTCGATGAAGAAAATGACTTCGATGGGCATCTAGCTTCTTGCCCCGGCCATCAGTGCGCCACCCCGAGGTAGGCATCGATGACTTTCTGATTGCTGCGCACTTCGGCCGGCGTGCCGTCGGCGATCTTGCGCCCGTAGTCGAGGACCACCACGCGGTCGGAGATGTCCATCACCACGCCCATGTCGTGCTCGATCAGCACGATGGTGGTGCCGAACTGGTCGTTCACGTCGAGCACGAAGCGGCACATGTCCTGCTTTTCCTCGAGGTTCATGCCCGCCATCGGCTCGTCGAGCAGCAGCAGCCTGGGCTGGGCGGCGAGCGCGCGGCCCAGCTCCACGCGCTTCTGCAGCCCGTAGGCCAGGCGCCCCACCGGCGTCTTGCGGATGTGCTGGATCTCGAGGAAGTCGATGATCTCCTCCACCGCCCGCCGGTGCTCGAGCTCCTCGCGCCGCGCCGGCCCCAGCCACAGCGCCTGCTGCAGGAAGTTGCAGCGCATGCGCAGGTTGCGCCCGGTCATGATGTTGTCGAGCACGCTCATGCCCTTGAACAGCGCGATGTTCTGGAAGGTTCGCGCGATGCCCAGGGCCGCCGCCTCGTGCGGATCCATGTCGTCGAAGACCTTGTCGGCGAAGCGGATCTTTCCCTGCTGCGGATGGTAGACGCCGTTCAGCACGTTCAGCATGGAGCTCTTGCCCGCGCCGTTCGGGCCGATGATGGCGCGGATCTCGTGCTCCTTCACGTCGAAGGACACTTCCTGCAGGGCGCGCACGCCGCCGAACGCCAGCGAGACGTTCTCGACGCTTAGGATCATGCGGCGCGCAACATCGGCGCCGCGGCCGGCGCGAAGGTCTTCGCGTCGCGGATCTTGAGGTCGGCGGAATACGTGCCGGTGCGGCCGTCTTCGTAGCGCACCTGGGCGCTCACATGAACGGTGGACGCGGAGCTGTACAAAGCTTTCAAGAGAGGCTCGTACTTCTCGGCGATGAAACCGCGGCGCACCTTGCGCGTGCGCGTGAGCTCGCCGTCGTCGGCCTCCAGCTCCTTGTGCAGGATGAGGAAGCGGTGGATCTGCGAGTGGGCGATCTCGGGCTCGCCGGCGAGGTCGGCGTTGACCTGCTCGACGCAGCCGCGCACCAGGTCGTAGACCTCGTCGCGCGAAGCGAGGTCGGTGTAGCCCGAATAGGGCATGTTGCGCTTCTCGGCCCAGTTGCCGATGGCTTCGGGGTCGATGTTGATGAAGGCGCACACGCGGTCGCGCTCGTGGCCGAAGCACACCGCCTCCTTGATGTACGGGAAAAACTTGAGCTTGTTCTCGAGGTACTTGGGGGCGAACAGGGTGCCGTCGGCCAGCTTGCCGACGTCCTTCACCCGGTCGATGATCTTCACGTGGCCGTCGGCGTCGAAGAACCCCGCATCGCCAGTGTGGAACCAGCCGTCCGCGTCCTTCGCCGCCTGCGTCGCCTCCGGGTTCTTGTAGTACTCGCGGAACAGGCCGGCGGAGCGGATCAGCAGCTCGCGCTGCGCGCTGAACCTGAGCTCGACGCCGGCGACCGCCGGCCCCACCGTGTCGGAGCGCACCTGGCCGTTGGGCTGGATGCACACGAACACGGCGGTCTCGGTGGAGCCGTAGAGCTGCTTGAGGTTGATGCCGATGGAGCGGTAGAAGCGGAACAGATCCGGGCCGATGGCCTCCCCGGCGGTGTAGCCCACCCGCACCCGGCTCATGCCCAGCACGTTGCGCAGCGGGCCGTAGATGAGCAGGTCGCCGATCCCGTACGCGATCCGGTCCAGCGGCCCGACGCGCTTGCCGTCGAGCAGCGCGCCGCCGACGCGGCTCGCCACGCCCATGAACTTGCGGTAGAGCCAGCGCTTGAGCCAGCTCGCATCGTCCATGCGGATGGACACCTGCGTGAGCAGCGCCTCCAGCACCCGCGGCGGGGCGAAATAGTACGTCGGCCCGATCTCGCGCATGTCCGTCAGGACGGTCTCCGGCGCCTCCGGGCAGCAGATGCAATAGCCGGTGACGAAAGCCTGCGCGCAGGAAAAGATGTTTTGCCCGATCCAGGCGGGCGGCAGGTAGGCGAGGATGACGTCGCGCTCGTCCAGCTTCTCCATCTGCGCGGCGGTGCGCGCCGGCCCGATGAGGCTGGCGTGCGTGTGCACCACGCCCTTGGCCGCGGCGGTCGTGCCCGAGGTGAAGAACAGGCCGGCCACGTCGCTGCCGCGGCCTTTGGCAATTTCATCATCCATGGCGGCGGGATTACCCGCGAGCGCTTTCCTGCCCGCGTCCAGGAGACTCTCATAGCTGCGCAGCTGCGGCTGCTTGTAGTTGCGCAGGCCGCGCGGGTCGTCGTAGTAGATGCGCCGCAGCGTGGGACAGCGCGGCAGGATCTCGAGCAGCTTGTCCACCTGCTCCTGGTCCTCGGCGAAGGCGAGCTCGATGTCGGCGTTCTGGATCGGAAACGCCATTTCCTCGGCGACCGCGTCCTGGTAAAGCGGCACCGGCACGGCGCCCAGGCACTGGAC
>DATACE010000334.1:0-2857 GCA_036259215.1 Burkholderiales bacterium
GCTCGCATAACGGATCGTCTCGCAGAAAGGCGCGTTCATCCGAGGGCGGCCGCCAATTCGCCGGTGTAGTGGCTGATGCGCTGAACGTGGGTGCCGGTGGCCTCGTCCTTGTAGCCGGCTGCTGTAACACCGCGGCGCACGTACCTCTTTTATACGTGGGGAACAACCCGACAGGACATCTGATCAAGCGGGCGCTATGCTGCCCGCCCGTGCTTCAAGGGAAGCAGCCAAAACGCATCCTCGTTGTCGATGACAGCAAGGACGCGGCCGAATCTTTCGCCCGTGTACTGGAAGGGATGGGGCACGATTCGGTCTGGATCACGGACCCGCGCCTGGCTCTTCAGACCGCAGACGAATTCAGGCCGGACATCGTGTTCCTCGATATAGGGATGCCGCATATCAGCGGCTGGGAGCTGGCGCAGATGTTTCGGTCGCAAGTGCGGTTTCGCGGCTTGAGGATCGTTGCCGTGACAGCCTACGGCGCACCGGAAGATCACAAACGCAGCCGCGAAGCGGGCTTCGATGCGCATGTTCTCAAGCCGATCGATCCCGCTCTTGTGGACAGCGTCCTGGAGACCGTGTTGCCGGAATCGGCGGGCGTGCGAGACGACGGGGTGCGGCGACGCTCCAAGTAACTACACCAGTTTAGTCGCGCAAGCGACTTAGCAAAGCGCGAGCCATCGGGGAGCATGCGGGCATGAACGAACCCGCCAATATTGCCTCGCAAGACTGCCCCACCGCCCCGCCGTCCCAGATGACCGTCTACACCAAGGTCCTGCACCGCGCGTGCCAGATCGCCGGGAGCGTCGAGAAGCTCGCCGCTCGACTGCGGGTCCCGGTGGTGACGCTATACCGCTGGCTTGAAGGCGAGGCGGAACCGCCGACGCCGATCTTCCTGAAGGCGGTGGACATGGTGATGCCGACGTGGTCGCCGGAGGATGAGATGCTGGCGCAAGCGATCAGCGCCATGCGTCCAAAAAAGATTGAATAGCCGGCGGTTGTTGCCTAGTCGGCCGGCAAGACGGTGTTCCGGCTACCCGTACGCCGCTCAGGAAGCGATATAGGCTCGCAGCGCTTCGGCTTCCTGCGCGGTTTCCTCCAGCTTGCGCTTGACCAGATCGCCGATGGAGACGATGCCCAGGAGCTTGCCGTCCTCGACCACCGGCAGGTGGCGAAAGCGCCCCTTCGTCATCAGCCCGAGCGCTTCGTCGACGGTCATGGAGAGCCGGCCGAGCACCACGCTGCAGGTCATGCGCGCTTCGACCGGGAGCCGGTCGAAATCGCGGTCGCCGTCGGCGTACATGCGCACCACGTCGCGCTCGGTGAAGATGCCGACGGGACAGGACCCGGAGTCGGGCACCATCACGGAGCCGACGTTCTCGGCATGCATCGTGCGGATCGCATCCGCGATGCTCGACTTGGCGGACACGGTGACGATGCGGTGGCCCTTGGCCGCCAGGATGTCTTTGAGGGTCATGGAAGCCTCCTACGGAGCTAGGGGATTCTAGACCCGGACGAGGGACTAGACTGGGTTCTAGCTTGACTCCGCTGGAAGCCGTGATGCGCTACCACGAGCGCACCAAGCATCATTTCGGCCGCTTCGCGCCCGGGCCGGGGCAGCTCGACTGGGCGAACCAGCCGGATCCATTCCGGCGCTTCGAGGGCGCCCCGCTCACGCGGCTGCCGCTGCTCGCGCCGGACGAGGCGCCCCGGCCGCCCGGCTACGAAAGCCTGTACCTGCGCGGGGCGGTGCCGAGCGCACCGGTGGACCTGCGGGGGCTTTCGCGCCTGCTCGAGCATGCGCTCGCGCTTTCGGCCTGGAAGCAGGCCGGCGGCACGCGCTGGGCGCTGCGCGTCAATCCGTCCAGCGGCAACCTGCATCCCACCGAGGGCTACCTGCTCGCCGGCGCCATGGCGGGCCTCGGCGACAGTCCGGGACTCTTCCATTACGCGCCTCGCGAGCACGCGCTCGAGCGCCGCGCCGACTGCCCCCCGGCGCTGTTCGCCCGCCTCATGCGCGGCCTGCCCGCGGGCGGGCTGCTTGTGGGACTGTCGTCGGTTTACTGGCGCGAGGCGTGGAAGTACGGCGAGCGCGCCTTCCGCTACTGCCAGCACGATGCCGGCCACGCCGTCGGCGCGCTGCGCATCGCGGCGGCCATGCTGGGCTGGTCGGCGCGGGCGCTGGACGAAGTGCCCGACCACGCCATCGAGGCGCTGCTCGGCCTGGACCGCGTCGCCGACTTCGAGGGCGCGGAGCGCGAGCACGCCGAGCTCCTGATGGCGGTATGGCCCGGCGACGCCGCGACCGAGGGCTCCGGCCTCGAGCCGGAGGCGGTTGAAGCGATGAAGGCGCAGCGCTGGTATGGAAAGGCGAACCGGCTGAGCGCCCAGTCCCCGGTGCGCTGGGATGCGATCGACGAGGTCGCCGCGGCGTCGCGCAAGGCATGATCTGCGCAGGACAGATCATTCGCCAGCGCCGCAGCCTGCTCGCCTGCGATGGCAGGACCTCGATCCCGGCGCAGGCCTTCTATAGGATGCTCGAGCGCGTCATGCCGCGCGCGGAGCGGCCGGTTGCCGAGCGGCCGGTACCCTGGGACGCGATTCCGTGGGCGCCGGCGATGCACCTGGGCCTGTTCGTGCACCGCGTGGACGGGGTGGAGCCGGGCCTGTATGCGCTCGCGCGCGACGAAGCAAAGCTGGACAAGCTCAAGGCCGCCATGCACGCGCGGTTCTCCTGGGACCGGCCGCCGGGCTGCCCGGCGGCATTGCCGCTGTTTCTTCTGGAGCGCGGCGACGCGCGGGTGCTGGCGATGCAATTGAGCTGCCGTCAGGACATCGCCGGCGACGGCGCGTTCTC